>NZ_VPDP01000012.1:0-86614 GCF_013417635.1 Acinetobacter sp. YH12239
AGTTGTGCAAGTGGTTAGGGCAAATTGTAGGTTTTATCTCTTTCACAGACTAAAAGTCTTAGGTCTATTACAAACTCTACAATTTGCATATAGTGGAAGCTAATCACTACAAGCTCCAAGATACAAGATCTAATATAAATTGTTAGCTTACAGCTGTAAGCTAACAATTCACTACTTGTCTGATTCCATAGAAGTTCGTAAGGTAATTACAGTAAAGAACGATGGAAAATAAAAATGGCAAGTCCTGCTCAAGCAATAAGACATAAATTACTGAACACTTTTTTTTCAAGACATTCTGTATGGTTCGCATGTATTATCATCGCCCTGAGTATTACGTGGCTTAGGCTATTTTACAGTCCCCATTATATTTATTATTTTCTATCCGACAGTGTCATTAATATTATTTGGCTACTGACCAGTTTACTCAGTGTGTTAGGCCTATATGATGTACTTCAAAATAAACATTCGATTTTAAAGAACTACCCAATCATGGGGCATTTTCGCTTCTTATTTGAAGATTTCAGACCCGAAATTCGTCAATATTTTATTGAATCAGACCAAGACGCTTTACCCTTTTCAAGAATGCAACGTAGCTTAGTTTATCAGCGTGCAAAGAATGAAAATGCTGATAAGCCTTTTGGTTCAATTATTGATGTATATCAAGACGACTATCGTTTCATTACTCACTCTCTTGCACCGAAACTCCCAGCTGATACCAGCACCTTCCGTATTAAAGTGGGTAATGATCAGTGCGCTCAACCTTATAGTGCATCAATCATGAATATCTCAGCAATGAGTTTTGGGAGTTTAAGTGCTAATGCAATACGCGCACTTAATCTCGGTGCCCACATGGGTCAGTTCTATCATGATACTGGCGAAGGAAGCCTAAGCCCCTACCATCTTGAAAATAATGGAGATATTGTTTGGCAAATCGCCAGTGGATATTTTGGTTGTCGAACTGAAGAAGGTCTATTTGATCCTGAAAAATTTAAAGCTCAAGCCAAACATCCCAATATCAAAATGATTGAGCTAAAACTGTCTCAAGGTGCAAAACCAGGTCACGGCGGTATTTTACCCAAACATAAGATTACAGAAGAAATTTCGAAAATTCGTGGTGTTCCTCGTGATCGCGATTGTATTTCCCCGCCAAGCCACCCTAGCTTTAATACACCGATTGAAATGATGCATTTTATTCAACAATTGCGTGAACTATCAGGTGGTAAACCTGTCGGATTCAAATTATGTATCGGACAGCCTTGGCAATTTATGAGTATTGTCAAAGCGATGCTTGAAACCAATATTGTTCCTGATTTTATCGTCGTAGATGGATCAGAAGGTGGAACCGGTGCTGCACCGATTGAATTTAGCGATCATATCGGTACACCTCTGCGTGAAGCCCTGTTGTTTGCACACAATACCTTAATAGGTGCTGGATTAAGAGATAAAGTAAAAATTGGTGCAAGTGGTAAAATCATCAGTGCTTTTGATATTGCAAGTACCTTTGCCTTAGGTGCAGATTGGGTGAATTCAGCTCGTGGATTTATGTTTGCTGTCGGTTGTATCCAAGCTCAAAGTTGCCATACCAATCAGTGTCCAGTTGGGGTAGCAACACAAGATGCTGAGCGCCAAAAAGCAGTACATGTACCAACGAAAGCAGAACGTGTTTATAATTTCCACAAAAATACATTACATGCACTAGCGGAAATGATAGCAGCTGCAGGTTTAAATCATCCGAGTGAAATTAAAGCTCATCATCTCGCGCAACGTATAAATGATCGTGAAATAAAAAATTATGCTCAATTACATTTTTGGTTAGAATCAGGTCAATTATTAAACTGTAAAGATAAAGACGAAGAAAATTTCTATTTCAGAATGTGGAATTTGGCAGATGCCAGCAAATTCTAGTTTTATCAAAAAGGTGCTGAAATCAGCACCTTTATTTTAAAAGTATCCTTTATGACTTTGCGCATGTAAGAATGCTGGGATTAAACCCGTTAATGCTGCCCGTATATCCGCACGCTCATTGATCAACTGATGAGATCCCTCCTCTAACATGAGCAAGGTCTGAAGGCGAAACTTTCTGCGAATAAATTCGATATTATAACGCCAGTCTACGGTTTGATCTTGGGCACCTTGAGCGAGCCAAACTGGAATTCGGCATGCAGGTCGATTTTCCATTTCCAACATCCACTTTGACATTGCTAATATCCAATCCATCCCCATCATACGCGGTTGTAGTGGATCTTTTAGACGTACAAATCTTAAAAATTCAGGATTGTGATTATTGCGTTTAAAATGTCTTGGAACTTCACGTTTGATACGGCGAATGATGCCCAAGCCTACTGGATTATGCCACCATGCTGTTTTTGCAGGTCTGACTAATGGCGACAAGAGTAATACGCGTTCTACAATTGGATTTTTACGTTGTTCAGCAAACTCCAACAAATGATGCATCCAAATTGCACCACCAGTACTCTGTCCGATACCTAGCCATGGTTTAGGCAATTGATCAGCTTGTTTTACATATTGGTGAACCGCATGGAGTACTTGCTGATAATGATCAAAGTTCTGAATGCTGGCAGCATTGCCATCACTTAACCCATGTCCAGGCAAGTCATAAGTCAAAACACTAAACCCTTGATCCAGCAATTCACCAATAATTGGTTGGTAAATCCCACTGTGTTCCAAATAGCCATGCAATAAGAATACAGTACCTTTCACCTGCTCTATGCGAGGTTGATACACCTGCACATGAAGTTTGAACAAAGGCATTTTGATATAACCCTGCCAATAATTCGCTTCAAGACGATCAAGTGCGTAAAGATGACGATAAGCTTGAATCTCTTTCGAAGGAGAATAAGGTCGATTTAAGTTCAAAGGTTCCAACCTTAATGGTGTTTGTTCTCGATTCGGAATGGGTAAATCGAGTTGTTTCAACACATTTGGATTCAGAAATGGAATATCAGACATTATGGCACCTCCCGACAACCGCTAGAGCCAAACATTACATCTCTGATCGTGGCAAGTAATTCATAATTTGCACGACGACTGTGATCGTAATTTAATTGGCTAGGACGCCATGTTGTCAGCATTGTAGGCATGGGCGCTTCAACAGGAATTGTCTTGATACCGTTCAAAGCAAAAAGACGTCGTGTACGTGTCATATGATAACGATCGGTAATCAGAATCACTGTCGGCGCTCCTCCTTTTTTTTGTAATAATAATGAACTAAAGCGTGTATTCTCACAGGTATTCATGCTGCGTTGCTCTAATAGATTCGCTTCCACCCCACGCGATGCTAGCCAAGCTTGCATGTACGGTGCTTCAACACCACTCAACACAATAGGTAAATCCGTTTGCTTCTCAATCTCAAGTGTTTTTTCTAGTCTAGAGCGTGTGTAATCATTAACTACGATATCAATTTTATTATCCCCTAGCGTCAACCCACCACCCAACACAACTATCGCATAAGGTTTATCTTTTTGATTTGATAAAGTTTTATTTTCATTTTGAATCAACGCGATATCTTTATAGATTTGCGGATCTAATTTTTGAACCTCATCTTCTTCTAAGGGATGATTTCTAAGGAAAAATTCATATTTTTCCATTAAAGCCAAGCGCTGATTTTTTTCTTCATTAATGGATGAATTTGTTGAATCAGTTTGGCTTATGGCAACATCACTGGCTAAATCAGGCTGATCAATTGCGAAGACAACATCCTCTTTAGTTTCGTTCTTTTTATTTACATCTGTAAGCAATTCATCTTTAATTTTTTGTTTTAATAACACATAGCGAGTTTGAATTTCAGCAAGCTGGTCAGCCCCTTGATCATTTAATTGTTCTTCAATAAGCTTGAGATAAGCTTGTCTTGCAATCCACAGCCTTGAACCAGGCTCCAAATCCTCCTTATCAGTTAATGCTGCCATTTGCTGGCTCTTGGCCGCAATTTCGTCAACTTTGATAGGGACAAATGCGTGAAGTGATTTTACAACAAGTGCTGAATAAAATGGTGTATACCAGAAAACCATGAGACAGCCCAAAAGTGCGAATATGATCGCCATCATACGCACCGTTGTCACCATCCAATGTTTTCTAGACATACTGTCCTTTTTTAACCAAATGAGATTGAATAGAACCTTTTTGATCGAACAAAACAGGCTCAGGCTCTAATAAAATACCAAACTTATTTAACACATCTTGCTGCACAGAGCGATAGGTTGCCTGCACATCTGTGAGAGATGCATCGGCGTAATTGACTAAAACTAAAGCCTGTCGATCAAACATTCCCACTTTTCCTAATTTTTTTCCTTTCCAGCCTGATTGGTCAATCAACCAACCAGCTGCAACTTTTACAGAACCATCCGCTTGAGGATAGTGTGGAATCGTGGGATGAAGTTGTAAAACTTCCTCAAATTTCGTTTTATTTAAAATCGGATTTTTAAAAAAGCTCCCTGCATTTGGATATTCTGCAGGATCTGGAAGTTTACTTTTACGAATTTTGATCACTTGTTGCTGTAAATTATATGGCGTAATGTCATCGCCCATCGCAGCTTTTAAATCTCCATAATTCATTTTGAGTTGTGGCTGTTTAAGTAATTTAAAGATGACCGCAGTAATAAAAAACCGCTCAGGGTGATCTTTAAAAATGCTGTGTCGATATGAAAAATTACAATCACTCGCTTGGATTTGAACGATTTCATTTTTAGTGCGATCAAAAGCCTCTACAAATTCAATAAACTCACCGACTTCAACGCCATAGGCACCGATGTTCTGAACAGGTGCAGCACCCACCCACCCTGGAATCAATGCTAGATTTTGCAATCCATAAAAACCTTGCTCTGTTGTCCATAGCACGAACTCATGCCAGTGACGTCCAGCACCCACTCGAATTGTTACATTGGTATCATCTTCAGCAAGCAGGACAAGATCATCTAAATGTAATTGAACAACTAAAGCATCTAGATACTCAGGAAGCAGCATATTACTCCCGCCTGAAAGTATCATCATGTTTAATTGAGCTTGCTCAGCAAATTGAATTGCTTCTCGCAAATCTTGAAGAGATCGAACAATACAATAATGAGATGCAACAGCATTTAAATTCAACGTATTGAAAGACTGGAGTTGTATATTGGTTTGAATATCAATCATATTTTCATCTTACTCAACGTTTGACTGCTGCAACATTGGTTTTAAGTAACTAATCCATGCTTTACTGTTCGACTCACATTGATCTAAGACCAACTCAAAGCCATCATCTCCACCATAGTAAGGATCTGGTACGGGTTGATTTAAATATGAAGGATCTTTGGCACTCATGAGCTCTATTTTTGCTCGCAGTTCATGGTTTTGAAATATTTGCGCTGCTTCAACTTGCAGTTTCTGAATATTGACTAGATTTTCATGATCCATCGCCAAGATTAAATCAAATTCCTTAAAGTCTTCAATACGAATCTGTCTCGCACGTAATGAAGATAAATCATATCCTCGTTTCAATGCGTGCTTTTGACTTCGATGATCAGGCGCTTTGTTTGGGTGATAATTACTGGTTCCAGCTGAATCAACTTGAATATTTAATTTTTCTAAATCCGCAAAGTGTTTCATTACCACTTCTGCTGTTGGGGAACGACAAATATTTCCTAAACATACACATAAAATTTTGTATGGCATTTTCGTCGTCATCTTCGCCTCAAAAATACATATACTTTCGCAGTGCATATGTTAAGTTATTTAAGGAGTGAATCCTATAGAACTGTAAAACAATAATCTTATTTAAAGCGCAAAAAGGATGTGTGATGAGCCAATTTCAATTTCAAACTGTCGGGAATATTATTTCTGGTTTAGGGAGTATTCAACAGCTTGGCTCAATTTTAAAACAACATCGATTTAATAAAGTTCTTCTCGTCACAGATCAAGGAATGATTGATCATCACCTCCACCAACCTATTCTTCACATTTTCAACGCTACTGGGACTGAGTTCAGTATTTTTTCCGATGTCGTTGCAGACCCTCCTGAGGAAGTCATCTTAAATGCAGTAGATGAAGCAAAACGTTTACACATTGATGCAGTCATTGGTTTTGGCGGTGGTAGCTCCTTAGACGTGGCAAAAATTATTGCCGTACTTTCACACCCCAATCAAACCCAAACGATTTCTGAGTTATATGGCGTCAATCAAGCTCAATCGCCACGATTACCACTCATCTTAGTGCCTACAACTGCAGGTACGGGTTCTGAAGTTACACCAATCTCTATTGTCACTACAGGCAAAACAACAAAAACAGGAATTGTTTCACCCGTTCTGTATGCGGATACTGCCATTTTAGATGCAACTTTTACTCAAGGTCTCCCGGCTCACATCACTGCAGCTACAGGTATTGATGCAATGGTGCATGCAATTGAAGCCTACACCTCAAAACTAAAGAAAAATTTCTATTCTGATTTGCTCGCTAAACAAGCATTAGATTTATTGAATCAAAATTTAAAACTTGTTCTAGAGCAACCCCAAAACCTAGAAGCGCGCCAAAAAATGCTCTTAGGTTCTATGTTGGCTGGACAGGCATTTGCAAATGCACCTGTTGGAGCGGTTCATGCGCTTGCCTATCCTTTGGGCGGGCATTATCACTTATCGCATGGTCATACCAATGCAATCGTGCTTGTTGAAACACTGAAATTCAATGCACCTCAAGCGAAGAAATACTATGCTGAACTCATGCAATGGATTGACCCTTATAGCAAAGGCAATACTGATGGCTTATGTGATTTATTTATCGATCATATGGAAAGGCATGTAAGCCAGAGTGGGTTGAGCTTAAAACTCAATGAGCTAGGTGTACAAGAATCAGATTTAGAGATGTTAGCTAATGATGCGATGCAACAAACGCGCCTCTTACAAAACAATCCTAGAGCTCTAAGCTATGCTGATGCTTTAAGCATCTACCAAGCAATTTATCATTAAATGAGTCGAAATCTTTAATCAACTTTCTGAATAAAATATGACAACTATTTCAAAAAAGACCAGAGCTGACTATCAATTCTTTTTTCCAATCCAAACTCGTTGGGCTGATAATGACGTGTATGGGCATGTCAATAACGTCACTTATTACAGCTACTTTGACACCGCCGCGAACGCGCTACTTATTCAACACGCACTATTTGACTTTAAAACTTCGCCTATCATTGGACTCGTTGTTGAATCAAAATGTACATATTTTTCTGAACTATCCTACCCCGAAGTGATCGATGTTGCTGTCGCTATCCAAAAGATTGGACGATCTTCAGTGACGTATAGCATTTCAATATTTAAGCAAAATCAATCAGAGCCTGCTGCTCAAGGTTATTTTGTCCATGTATTTGTCGACCGTCACTCTCGTAAAAGTATTGAATTACCAAACTCAATACGCGAAGCCTTAACTACGTTTATGACGAAATCAACTTAAGACTTAAGCTGAATATTATGCAGCTCACCGCCGAAAGTTTTTAACAAGTCTTCCACGACAGGTTCTTGATGAATTAATTCTTCAGCACGTCGATATGCCTTTTGCTTACGCTTTTCCTGCAGATCGAAAGGCGTTTCACCGTTTGGTTCGTGGTATTTCACGATCAATTGAGATTTTGAAAATGATTGCTTGAGTGCTGCTTCTAAACTCGGAATGAGTGAGTGTAATAAAGCTTCGTATTTTGCAGGAATGTAGAATTCACATATCCCATCAATTTGACCTTGCATAAGACCTTGCTGTGCTAATTCTTGTACCGCAGGTGTTAATGGGCTATTTCTGAACCAGTATTCCCACTTTTGAGTATCCCATTCACCTACCAATTCGACAGGCTCAAGTTTAAGAATATCTTGAGGCATTAAACCTTTTAAACCAACATCTGTGACAACAATTTTATTCTCATCGGGTAGATCTAGACTTGGGAAATGAGGGCCATTCGATGTTCCTTCTTCTTGAATTGACAATTCAGCACTTTCAGCAGAAAGTTCATTTGGTTTAGGCTCTAAAAAGAAAATATTGTCTTGATCAACAATAGAAGATTCAACAGGTTCTGAATTAAAGCTTGCTCCAAATGAAGTCAGCTCAATCTCCCTACTCCCTACCACAGAGTTGTTTAAATTCTCTTGTTTCACCTCAACAGATACAGACTGACCGACATCATCCGCATGATTTAATTCTGTTGAATGCAAGCTTTCAGATTCAGATTTTTCAGGATGAACTGACTCCGTAGGAACAGCCTCATCATCAGATGCCATCATCTGCTGAAACAAGATTAGATCCGTATTTTCCTCATCATTTACATCACGACTAGGCTGAATCGAACTCGTATTATTCTCAGGCGAACTGATTTTCGATCCTGCTTCTTGATGATCAGCCGGTATAGATTCTGAATTCTCTGTCGAAATCTGATTTAAATTTTCAGCTTCTTTTAAGACATTTGATTGTTCTGGAGGTGCTTGAGTAGTCAGCTGCTCATTATTCGCCATCGGGCGGAATGCCAACAACCTGAGCACACACATTTCAAAGCCTTGCTCTTGAGTCACTGCAATTTGTAATTCAGCACGACCTTTACATGCGATTTGATAATACAATTGTAGATCTTGAGCCGAAATCATGCTCGAAAGCTGCATAATTTTCTGATTAATCTCAGTACTATATTTTAAACTCAAGTCTGGTAAATATTGGAGTAACGCCAACTCGTGTAAAGTTGAAATGAGTTGAT
Organism: Acinetobacter sp. YH12239; assembly: GCF_013417635.1. Taxonomy (NCBI): domain Bacteria; kingdom Pseudomonadati; phylum Pseudomonadota; class Gammaproteobacteria; order Moraxellales; family Moraxellaceae; genus Acinetobacter; species Acinetobacter sp. YH12239. The sequence goes on from NZ_VPDP01000012.1 coordinate 8,714, forward strand.
CCAACACCAGAGAAACATCAAGTGCTTGTTGACGGAATTGGAGTAATAAAGCACTGACTTTAGCCCGTTGATTTTGATGTATCGCCAAAATAAGGTCGAAAATAATCGTGCGATCAATCAAACCCAGCATTTCTTTCACATCTTGGTAGTGAATTGCACCTTGTCCATATGCTATTGCTTGATCTGTTAGCGACAGTGCATCACGTAAAGAACCTTGTGCTGACTCAGCGATCTGCCAAATCGCATCAGCTTCCGCATTAATTGATTCTTTAGTTAAAATTTGTGTGAGATGTGAAGTGATTTCAGCAACCGCCAATGGGCGCAAAGTAAATTGCAAACAACGTGAAATAACCGTAATTGGAAGTTTTTGAGGATCTGTCGTCGCAAATAAAAATTTGACATGTTCAGGCGGTTCTTCAAGTGTCTTGAGTAAAGCATTGAATGAATGTGTGGACAGCATGTGTACTTCATCAATGAGATACACTTTAAAACGACCTTGCGTTGGTGCATACGGTACGTTATCCAATAATTCTCGTGTATCCTCAACTTTGGTTCGGGATGCTGCGTCAATTTCAATTAAGTCTATAAATCGACCTTCATTGACTGCGGTACACGTTGGACATACTTCACACGGCGTAGATGTTACACCTGTTTCACAGTTTAGACATTTAGCAAGAATCCTTGCAATCGTCGTTTTACCAACGCCACGCGTCCCCGTAAAAAGATAAGCATGATGCAGTCGACCACGCTCTAAAGCACTGGTTAATGCACGCGACACATGGTTTTGACCAACCAATTCTAAAAAATTACGTGGACGATATTTACGCGCAAGAACCTGATACATGAATGCTCCCTAATTACAGGACTAAGCATACTGTTTTTTTTGGCAAGAGTGAATGCGTTACAGATCATTCATACATTCAAAAAACAATTTAAACCCAACTCTTTTTTCTTGGGAAAATTTAACCTGTTCAATTCAAACTAAAATCATCAAAATTTTCGTATTCCTCACCAGTCCCATCGATACGAATTTCTAGCATTTTGTTGACCAAATCGACAAGAATGATATTTCTGGTTGGGACACCGCTTAATTGAATCAAAGACTTCTCAGTATTAATGAATTTAAACTGACCTTCTATTTCTTCTGCTTGGTTATGACCACTTAGACTTAATCGTGATAATACATACGTTTGGTCTGCGTTAAGTTGTAAATCAACAGCCATACCAGGACAATCCTCACAACGTGAAAAACACCCCATACATGGCGTGGTACCTTGATACAAACCAATATATTGAGGTGTTACTTGATTTTTTATTAAATCATTCTGTTTCAAGAGTTGATTTGATTGCGTGGACTGATCACAAGAAGCCATATGAATCGACGATATCAAAACCAATGGGATGACAGTACTACGGCGCATAATCACAAATCAATTTTAACAATTTTGTGAAAATTACCATATCTCAAGTCTGCATATGAATCAATGCGTATGTTGATGCATGTGAACCCCATCATCATGTAAAACTTGATCAGGGTAAGCGAGTCCAATCCCTTTAATTACTTCAGCAAAATATGACCCTTTATCTGTATAAACTTTAATAATTGCATATTGATCTTCAACACTTTGAGTAATCGTAAAATAGTTTAGATCAGCAGGATAATCCTCAAATTGCCCCTTATATCTCACAATTCCATCCTCAACTTGTTCAATCTCAGTAATTTCGGCCACACGATTGATACCAAATTGCAAGAGTTTCAAGGGAAATTTACTGCCCTCTTTCATGCTCGCCACTTGATCAGGACTAAACTTAAATAAATAACTCGAGTCAGCCCGATGCTGAAAACTTTCTGGAAGAATCATATGCCGTTCAACATTTTGTTCTAGTACAGGCATAAGCTCAGCCATCAGATGAGAACTCGATGATTCATTCTTATTTTCAAGGCGTTCGTCATGAGCATTAACATTTTGACCCAGTTCATTTTCAACTTGATGCTGCTGTAAGCTCGCAGATGATTTGTCTTTTTCGGGTTTTAGATATAACGTAAATGTAGCAGTCACAAAAACTGCTACACCCAATAAAATATAAATTACTTTCATAAATTATTTGAATAGCGACACTGCTTTAGCATTTTTATTAATCATAGTGACAGCATCACGATCATTCGTACCCCCTAATTGGTATCCATACTTTGGATGGAATAAATCTGGGCTTGAGAAATAAGAGATACTATTACCTCCCATAATCGTACTACCCAAAGGATGCTCCAAACCACGTGCTGGTCCAGCGGTATCATGATGATCCACCCCCATATTATGACCGAATTCATGACGTAAAACCGTGATTCCGCAGTTAATACTTCCACTACCGATCATATAATTTGAGTTAGGGTTTTCAAGTAAGTAAGCTAAACCACAGCCCTCTTCATCACCTTCATAATATACAGCATCAGCTTTTAAGCGATTACGCTCATTCTGAATAACTTTGTCCACACGACCAATATCAAGGACATTGTTTAATGTTTTAGAACTTGGTGTTTTATATTGCAGATAACCAACATTTCGCAGATAGAACTTGGCATTTGAATTCTCTGCAGACACATTGGTTAGGTCAAAGCCTTCAATCAACCTTATTTTCGCTGCATTTGCACCTAATTTCTCTGCAACAGCAGGACTACTCACCAAAAGCATGTCAATCGTTGAACTATCAGCTTGCCATCCTTGAGATGTATAGATAAAACGTTGCGTTTCCCCAGTTTGAATCGTTTGTCGTAAATTATTGGATGCCTGAATTGTGCTGCTCCACGCCGCTCCAGAACTTATGATTATTTTGTCATTAATTTGAGCACGATCAGGTAAATTAATTACTGATTGCCAATTTCCATTTGCCAACTTAACACGTGTCAGTGGTTGTTTAGGATCAGGAACTTTTTGATTATTTAAATCGCTCGCTTGTATCACAAGTTCTGGTGCAGAAACTAAAATCCACTTCGCTAATTCTTTTACAAACATAAATTCATATCGATCACCTCTATTTAGTTTTAAAGTTGCTGAGGTATTGATATTCTGATTTGAAATAGTAGCTTCCCATGTTGCAGTCGACTTCACGATCACACGATCACGGTCATATGCTGAACTTGGTAACGTGAATTGTGACACCCAATTTCCATCACCAAAAATAATTTCAGTTAAAGGGCTATCGGTTTTATTTAACTGAGTACCCACTGAACTAACATTTATTTGTCTCGGCTTGATATATTCAGGAACCCATTTTTTTAGTTTTTGATTAAATACAAACCAATAGCGATCTCCTTTTTTTAAATTAAAATTACTCGAAAAAAGAAGATTTGTTGTATCAATTGATGAATCCCAGCCTGCATCAGATTCAATCAACATTACCGTATTGTTAGCTACATCGCTCGGCAATACTATTTTCTTTGTCCAAGCGCCATCTTTTAGATGAACTCGCTGTATGATTTGTTGATTAGATATAATATTTTGTACACTTGAATTATCGACAATGGCACTAGGTGCACTGTTGATTCGCCATTTTTTTAAAGATTCACTATAAATAAAGTCGAATGTGTTTCCTCTATTGATTTGAATTGACTCAAGTGGAATATCTATATTGGAAGTATCTAGATATGCAGCATATCCCGCCGACGAAGAAATTCTAATCTTGTCATTATTTTTTGGATTGTTTGGCAGATAGATTTGCTTCGTCCAATTTCCATCACCTAATTTAAATTCTAATTCAGCATAACCGCTCGGAATCTGACCGCTTTGCTGATTTTGGTTTGGTGTAAGTACTGTACTTGCCACAACACCACTCATCAAACAACCCATTAGTAAAAAGGTAATTTTTTTATTCATCATGTCACTGTTTGTTTATTTTAGTTAAAGTTAGTGTACATTATAAATACAAATTCCCCTTTCTAAATGTTAAAACCATCCCTTTTTACCATTATTAATGTGATCCACACATCTCATTGCCTCTTGCGATAAACTCCATAAACGATAATCCCCTGTAATTGACCCAACAGGATAATTATGGGTATAGGCAAAACTTAATTTTCTTTCAGGATCACACCAAGCTCCTGATCCGTTGTAGCCCATATGACCAAAACCATTTTTTGCACTTTTACCCAGCGTGATAACTCTGTGATAACCCAAACGCCAATGCATAGGTATTGGCATCACCTTGTCTCGATCATAGCTTTGAATTTGCGAAAGTTGTTTGAATACAAGTGGCTTGATAAATTGTCTTGATTCGAACTGACCATAGTGCGCCATCATGGCATAGATTTTCGCTAAACTTCTGGCTGTAAATACACCATTAGCAGCAGGAATGGGTTGAGTCAGAACACGATCATCAAAAAAGCTAAAACCCTTCATTCCCTTTGGAATCATTGCATCTATAAAATCATCAGGATTTTGACCAGAATATTGAATGATACGATCCAAAAATGAAACTTTCTGTTTTTTCTTCTTTTGTTTTGCAACTTGAGTAGTTGATGACTTTCTTTCAGTATTTGTTTTTTCTAGAGGTTTGGCTATTCTTGAAAGTTGATCCTGAGGGACACCAAAATAGGCACCATCTAATTGAAGTGGTTCTACTAAATATTGATTCATCAGCTCAGAAAGATTTTGCTGAGTCGCTTTTTCAATTAGCCCTCCTAATAACCAGCCATACGTAAGTGCTTGATATGCATAATTTGAATTGGGTTTAAAACGTGGTGTCGCGCTAGCCATCACATTGAGCATGTGATCCCAGTCTGCCATTTCAGATGCTTGAGCAATGACATTTCTAACATCATATAAACCACTACGGTGACTCAATACGTCAGCCAAAGTAATCTTAGATTTTCCATGTTCAGCAAATTCTGGCCAATAATCAGCTATGGGTTGACGATAGTCTAATTTCCCTTCACTCACTAGAATATGCGCCAAAGTCGCTAAGATCCCCTTTCCGGTGGAATAGCACATCGCCATCGTGTCTTCTGACCACTCTTCACTCGCAGACTTTTTTCCAACATAAATATCAACCACTTTTTCTTGACCATAATATACAGCCAAAGATGCACCACCTTGTTCCGTACGAGTGTCTTGTAAACGACTAAACAAATGTGCCAAATCTGCAAACTGATGGTGAACCGTACCCTTATAATTATGTGTGTCAGCGTAAATTAAATCTTTTAGAATTTTCATCTTCTATCCTTGATTTATAGTTATAAAAAAGCCTAACGAATGTGTTAGGCCTTGAGCATTTATTAAAGTGGTTTCACAACACCTGAAACATGAGGTTTTTGCGATTTTGCATTACGAACTAACAAATGTGTCGCTTGATCTCGCTCACCCGTTAAAAATTCAACCTCAGATGGTAAAAACATAGGCAACTTAAAATAAACATCAGCATCATAAGCATCCGGTAAACTAATACTTGCTAATGCTTTAGCCTTACTCCACATGCCATGCGCAATCGCTTGTTTAAAACCAAATGCTTTCGCTGTAACTGCATGAATATGAATGAGGTTAAAATCACCTGAAACAAGCGCATAGCGACGACCCGTATTTTCAGCGACTTTCCAATTTCCCTGTGATTTAAATTCAGGCAACTGATCTTCTTTAGCCTTCAAAGCAGATGAAGTATTTGTTTTTTGACGAGAAAGATAGGTCGTTAAACCTTCCATCACTACATCATTTCCTACTTTTGCAGTCGTAATGAAGTCAAATTGCAAACCTTTGTCATGGGGTTTTAACTCACCAAATTTGCATGATAGCGTGATGGTTTCATTCACTCCAATTTTGCGGTACTGCTTAACTTGATTACGAATATGAACTAAACCCAGCAAAGCAAATGGGAAAGGTTCTTGTGTCATCATTTGCATCTGCAAACTTTGAGAAATGACAGCCAAGTAAGTCGCTGGTACATATCCATTATTCTTATAACCACAAATTTCGTTATACGATTTTAAATGGTCATGATCAACACGATATTCATCAACGATGTAATCCACTTGTGGAAGTGTTTTCTCGCCTTTCGGTTTTTTAAAAATTAAACCTTTAATGACTTTAGGATAAGCTAGATAAGCTTTTGGCAATTGACTAAAGTGACGTGTTTTCATGTTAAAAATTCCCATTTATCTTTATAAAAAATTTACAGTTTTCTGCTCAACAAAACGATCATAACAAATCATACGAGCAATAAAGAGAGCAATGCCTGAACATTACTCTCTTTCATTTAACAATCGATGACCACTAAAGCTTAAGCACCTAATAAACTTTGACCGCACACACGTACAATGTTTCCATTCAGCCCCGTTGAAGCAGATGAAGCAAATAATGCGATTGTTTCAGCCACATCAACTGGTTGACCACCTTGACTCATCGAGTTCATACGGCGACCCGCTTCACGAATTGCGAATGGAATCGCTGCTGTCATTTGAGTTTCAATAAATCCAGGAGCAACAGCATTAATCGTTACACCATTTTTCAAAATTGGTGCTGTAAATTTCACTAAACCAATCACACCAGCTTTAGAAGCTGCGTAGTTCGTTTGACCGAGGTTACCTGCAATACCTGAAATCGAAGATACGCAAACGATGCGACCATTTTCATTGATGCCGTCATTAGACAACAAATAGTCATTCACACGCTCAATCGCAGATAAGTTAATGTTAATCACAAGATCCCAAAGCTCTGGCTTCATATTAGCAAGCGTTTTATCACGTGTAATACCGGCATTATGGACAATCACATCTAGTCCGCCTTGAGCAGCCGCTGCAGCTTTGATTTTTTCTCCAGCATCTGGTGCAGTGATATCAATCGCTAAAGTCGATCCACCAATTTCACTCGCAACACGATCAAGATCTGCTTGTTGTTGTGGTACATCTAAGCAAATGACATGAGCACCATCACGCGACAAAACATGCGCAATCGCTTCACCAATACCACGACTTGCACCTGTGACCACCGCAGTTTTGCCCGCAAGTGGTTTAGTCCAATCAACATCAACAACATTCGCTTTTGAAACACGAATGACTTGACCTGATACATACGCTGAGCGCGGAGAAAGTACAAAACGAAGTGTAGATTCAAGATTTAAAGCAGCATCTTGATCTACATAAACCAATTGTGCAGCAATACCTTTCTTAAATTCTTTACCTACAGATTTCACGAAACCTTCTAATGCACGTTGAGCAATCGCTTGTTTCACTGTAGGTGCTGATTCTGGCGTCAATCCAACAACGACTACACGACCTGAAGTTTGAATTTGGCGAGCAATTGGCTTAAAGAATTTATGCAATTCATTTAACTGTTCAGAGTCCTGAATACCCGAAGCATCAAACACGACTGCTTTGAATTTCGACTCTTTATCGCCTTCATTAAACGCACCTAAGTTCAACCCAACTTTAGCTGCAGCTTGTTGTAACTCCGCATTGTTTCCCGCATAGCTGTTGGCATGAATATTACTCAGAATTTGCGCAATTTCACCATTAAAAAGACTTTTAGACGCAGAACCGAATAAAACAGCACCTTGAACGACTGGTGTTGCTGATTCAAAGCGATCTAAGTGAATTGGGGATGGTAAACCTAAGTTTTTGATGACAAATTTACCAATTGGAGATTTTGCAAAAGCTTGATATTGGTCAGTCATGAATATGATCTCTCGATAAAATAATTTTTTGAAGGATCTTTGATGTAGATGAAGTTCAGTTCAAACTCTGATACTTAGTAAATTAATTGATCCCTGCGTTCCAGTTAAATAATACTTGAGTTACTCTATGTATGTCTTGACCTGAAAGCATTGCTAAATGTCATTTTAGTCAATACGACCTCTTAGCGATTATGCTAATGTAGCACTCAAGAATATCCCAAATATGCTTGGAAAAGCCTTATGAGCAAAACAACTCAAGAAAATCCAACAACTGAGAATTCTGCGAAAGCGACTGTGTCAAATACATCAAAAGCTCGTTCAAATGCGAGTACTGGTAATGCAAACAGCGCCAATAACGCAAATACTCCAAAAGCGACTCGCCCTCGTACGTCGACGACTCGCAAAAAAACAGCAGCAACAAATAAAACTAAAGCTGAAAATCAAACTTCAGCAACTACGACTCAATCTTCCGCTGAACAGGAAAAAACTATGACTCAAAATACTGTACGCCGTGTTGCAATTATCGGTGGTAATCGTATTCCTTTTGCACGTTCTAATGGTGCTTATTTCACAGCTACAAATACGGATATGCTTACAGCGGCATTGAATGGTCTAGTTGAGCGTTTTAATCTTCAAGGTCAACGTCTGGGTGAAGTCGTTGCTGGTGCTGTACTAAAACACAGCCGTGATTTCAATATGACGCGTGAATGTGTGTTAAGCACAGAACTTGCACCTGAAACTCCAGCTTACGATATCCAACAAGCTTGTGGCACTGGGCTTCAAGCTGCTTTCCTCGTAGCGAACAAAATTGCACTAGGTCAAATTGAGGTGGGTATTGCAGGTGGTGTAGATACCACTTCAGATGCTCCTATCGCATTTGGTGATGGATTACGTAAAGCCCTCTTAGAACTCAACGTTGCAAAAACTGGTAAAGATCGTCTTAAAGCGTTAACTAAAATTAACGTAAAAGATTTGCTAGATGCTCCTAAAAATGGTGAACCTCGTACTGGCTTATCTATGGGCGATCACCAAGCGATCACAACACTTGAGTGGGGCATTTCTCGTGAAGCTCAAGATGAACTTGCTGCATCGTCTCATCAAAAAATGGCTGCGGCTTATGAATCAGGTTTCTTTGATGATTTAATGACGCCATTCCTTGGCCTTGAGCGCGACAACAACTTACGTCCTGATTCAACTGTAGAAAAGCTTGCAAAACTTAAGCCAGCGTTTGGTAAAGGTGATGCTCGTACAATGACTGCTGGTAACTCTACTCCACTTACCGATGGTGCTTCTTGTGTATTATTAGCATCAGAAGAATGGGCTAAAGCAAATGGTCACGAAATTTTAGCGTATTTAAGTTTCTCTGAAACTGCTGCTGTAGATTTCATTGGTAAAAAAGAAGGTTTGTTAATGGCTCCTGCTTACGCAGTTCCACGTATGCTCGAGCGTGCTAATTTAAAACTTCAAGATTTTGACTACTATGAAATTCATGAAGCATTTGCATCTCAAGTTCTTTCTACATTAAAAGCTTGGGAAGATCCTAAATTCTGTAAAGAGCGTCTAGGCTTAGATGCACCTTTAGGTTCAATTGATCGTGCAAAGTTAAACGTTAAAGGCTCTTCGTTGGCTGCGGGTCACCCATTTGCCGCAACGGGTGGTCGTATTATCGCAACTGCTGCAAAAATTTTAAATGAAAAAGGTTCAGGTCGTGTACTTGTGTCGATCTGTGCTGCAGGTGGTCAAGGTGTAACGGCTATTATTGAAAAATAATTCGATGTTCTTAACAAAAAAGCCCCTCGATTGAGGGGCTTTTTTGTTATAAATTTTAATGATTTAAAGTCTCAGGCGCATAACCCAGTTTAGCCTCGATCCCATCATAGAACCATTGAAATATAAAGGTATAGACCAGAATACTAAGCGTCAAAGCTAAGTCGACGATAAAAGCTTGTATGAGCGTCATATCCATCATATATGCAACAATTGGGATGGTTACTAACATCAAGCCACCTTCAAATCCTAGCGCATGCAATATACGAACTTTTACAGTACGCTTCCACTGATTGCGCGCTTCAATTTTTTCAAAATAATGATTGAAAATCATATTCCAGATCACTGAAAGTACAGCCATAAGCACACCTAATGTACCTGCAATCTCCAGTGGAACTTCGAAAATAAAACTCAAAGAAATTGCGATGATCACCAATAGAATGATTTCATAGCTTATTGCGTGAATAATTCTTCTCTTTGAAAAAAACATGCGTTCACTCATCAATATTGTTATCCATAAGCGCATTTTATTTTCACAAAATTGAATGATCGAGTTAGAATCTATCAAAATTTTTGAAAGAATAGACATGAATATTAATCAAGAACAATTGGTCGTTTTTAAAACAGTGATGGAAACAGGTTCTTTTTCCGCAGCCGCACGTCAGTTAGGCAAAGTCCCCTCTGCTGTCAGTATGGCGATTTCCAATTTAGAGATTGATCTGAATCTTCAACTGTTTGAAAGAGTAGGACGTGAACCACAGCCAACACCTCAAGCCAAAATTTTGTATGAGCGTACTAATCATTTATTGATTGAAATGAATCAATGGAAACAACATGCATTTGGTTTGAATTGCGGCATCGAAACCGAATTAAATATTGTGGTGGTATCTGAGTTACTGCATAGTAGATGGACTGATTATATTGTTTTATTAGAACAACAATTTCCTCAACTACAAATCAATATATTCAGCGCACCACAAGAAGATGCACAACAAATGATTTTAACGGGTAAAGCACATTTAGCATTGATGTTTGAGCGTGAACATATTGAGTCGAATGAACAATTTGTGGAATTAATGAAAGAAAGTTTGATTCCAGTTGCATCTGTTCATCATCCGCTGTGCCAAAATCAAAAAGTGAGCTATGAAGAAATTTTTCAAAGTCGTCAGATTGTAGTTGCTAGTCGCGATCGGAACATTAAGCCTGAATTACTCTTCTCCAAAAATGCATGGCGTACAGACAATCACCATTCTGCATGTAGATTAATTTCACAAGGACTTGGATGGGGAGTTTTACCCACAGAAATGCTTATCGAACAACCAATATTAAAGAAAAAACTTAAAGCTCTACAATTTTCAGATTTCACCCCAAAATTTGATTATTTTATCGATCTAGTCTGGAGTAAAGAGCAACCACTGGGCAAAGCTGCTCAATTTTTAATTCATCACATCAGAAATAAAAGAAAAATGTAGGAAAATGACTTGATTTAAAACTTTTGTAGCATGTTTCAAAATAATCATGTGTTATAAAGATGATATAAGTAATGAAACAAAGAATTAGATCGCAATGACTGAAACAGCTTTATCTCAATTAAAAAACTTCACTACAATTGTTGCAGACACAGGTGACTTAAACGCAATAAAAAAATTTAAGCCATTGGATGCTACCACTAACCCTTCACTCATCACGGCAGCAGCTTCATTTCCTGAAAACAAAGAACTCATTGAAGCTGCATTTGATCAAGCAAAGTCAGAGGGTTATCAGTCGGATGAGTTAATCGATAGAACAATTGATATCCTGACTGTCAAATTAGGTGTGGAAATTCTAAAAGTAGTTGAAGGTCGAGTATCAACAGAAGTTGATGCAGCACTGTCATACGATACAGCCGCGACAATTGCTAAAGCTAAAGAATTACTCGCACTCTATGCGACATATGGTGTTGATCAAAACCGAATTTTAATTAAAATCGCCTCAACATGGGAAGGTATTCAAGCTGCTAAGGTTCTTGAAGCAGAAGGCATTCATTGCAACTTAACTTTGTTGTTTGGCTTACATCAAGCAAAAGCATGTGCGGATGCTCAGGTCACATTGATCTCCCCATTTGTAGGTCGTATTCTCGATTGGTATAAAAAAGCTGAAAATGTGGATCACTATCCAATTGAACAAGATCCTGGTGTGCAATCCGTTAAACATATTTACGAGTTCTACAAACAAAATCAGGTGAAAACTGAAGTTATGGGTGCAAGCTTTCGTAGCGTAGAACAGGTTCTCGGACTCGCTGGATGCGACCTCTTAACTGTATCACCGAATTTACTTGACGAATTGGCTCAAGATCATCGCCAAGTTGAAGTTCAGTTAAATGCAAATGCACACAGCTCAAATATCGAATCGCTTAGTCCAATCACTGAAATAGATTTTAAAGCGCAAATTCAGAAAGATCTTATGGCATCGCAATTATTGCAAGGCGGTATTGATGGCTTCATTAAGGCAAGAGATCAACTCAGCTCTCTGTTAAAACAATCATTTGGCATAGATGCTGATATTAAAGCTTAATTGCACCTATCCATCATTCTTTCAATCGAGCTCTTAGGAGCTCGATTATTTTTTAAGAGATAAATGAGTGTTTGGTATAACTGATCTTCCAACCTATTTAATAGGTACATTACTTATTATTTTATTACCTGGACCTAACTCGCTCTATGTCATGTCTATTGCGACTCGCTTTGGCATAAAAGTGGGCTATCAAGGTGCTTTCGGTATTTTGTGTGGAGATAGCATCCTTATTTTGCTAACTGTCTTAGGTGCCGCAACATTATTGCATCAATTTCCCTGGATTTTTTTCGCCCTAAAAATTATTGGTGCTTTATATCTTAGTTATTTAGGTATCCGTTTAATATATGCAGCCTATTTAACTTGGAAACGTCCAAGTAAAGATCGAGCTAATGTTTCTATTGAACAAAAACAAGAAAAATTTCATCCTTTTCGTACCGCATTACTCATCAGTCTAATTAACCCAAAGGCAATACTGTTCTTTTTATCTTTTTTTGTTCAATTTGTAGATCCAGCTTATCCTTATCCAGCTCAAAGCTTTTTAATGCTTGCTGTAATTTTACAATTGATGAGTATAGCCTACTTAAGTATATTGATCTTTACAGGTATCAAAATTTCAAATTACTTCAACACGCATTATAAAGTAGCTGCTGCTTCTGTTGCCACTGTTGGTATTTTATTTGGATTGTTCGGGATCAAACTTGCGACATCAACAATGTAATCTTAAGATCACAGACTCATTAGGTAAATAATATAAAAATGCTCATAGACGTGATAACAAGAATAAAAAAAGATTTTAGTCTACCTGCTGTTTTCGCTGGCTTTATTACATTTTTAATTGGCATTAGCGTTTCATCTGTACTGGTTATTCAAGCCGGACAAATATTAGGTGCAAACCAAGCACAGATTAGCTCATGGTTTTGGGCATTGGGCTTAAGTATAGGATTATCAGGACTGATCTTAAGCTGGAAGTTTAAATATCCAGTTGCGACATCATGGTCAACAGCCGGACTAGCGCTGATTATCGCTACAGGCTCAGGATACAGTTTGAATGAGGCGATAGGGGCATTTCTAATATGCGGAATTATGACTGCTATATTGGGCTTTTTTGGAATATTTCAAAGAATTCTTGAATTTTTACCACAATCACTTACAAGCGCCATGTTAGCTGGAGTGTTATTAAAATTTGGCATTTCATTATTTACGGTCATGCAAGACCAATTGATCTATGTTTTAATTTTGATCAGTACATATTTTATAAGTAAAAAAGCATTACCACGTCACTCTATTGTCATTACATTGTTAGCTTGCATTATCGCCACACCTTTTTTCTTTGAATATACAGCAATCAAAATTCACTACGGAATGACGTATCCAGTATGGATTCAGCCTGAATTTCACTTGTCAAGTATTTTGAGTTTAGCTATTCCTCTCTTGATCATCAATATGGCTTCGCAATATTTACCTGGTTTAGCAATGATCAGATCCTATGGTTACAAACCTCATGTCAACCAATTAGTGAGTTGGACAGGAATTGCTCAAGCAATATTCGCTCCGTTCGGGGCATTTTCAACCAATATCGCAGCAATTAGTGCAGCTGTGAGCCTAGACGAACAAGTTCATCAAGACCCTTCTAAACGCTATATTGCAGGTATTGCTTGTGGTGTGTTCTATATTTTTATGGGCATTTTTGCGGCGACACTAACGGGATTGTTACTGTCATTCCCTAGAGAAATGATTACCACTTTGGCGGCGATCGCGCTTTTTGCCACGATTGGACATAACATCAGTATCGCATTTAAAGAAGATTTAGATCGTGATGCTGCTTTAATCACTTTTTTAATGTCTGCATCTGGAGTTCAGTTTTTGGGCATTGGATCTGCTTTTTGGGGATTGGTTATTGGATTTATTATTTATCATTTGATGCGTATACAAATTAAAAAGCCTATTTAAAAAAATAGGCTTTTTGGAATTAAATTACAGGATATTCACCAGTACCTTCAGGCCAAGGTGTCAATAATTCATATCCTTCATCAGTTACAGCAACCATATGTTCCCATTGTGCAGACCAAGATTTATCTGCTGTAACTACTGTCCATCCGTCTTTTAATTCTTTAACTTTGGCTTTGCCTGCATTCACCATAGGCTCAATGGTAAACACCATTCCTTTTCTTAAAACTAATCCCTGACCAGGCTGTCCGTAATGCAATACATTCGGTTGCTCATGGTAAGTTTTTCCAATACCGTGACCACAATATTCACGTACAATCGTATATCCTTCACGTTGCGCAACCTGTTGAATAGCATGACCCACGTCACCAAGTGTCGCGCCAGGTTTAACCGTTTTAATACCTGCAAGCATCGCTTCATAAGTCGTATCGACTAATTTTTTTGCTTCTGGTTTAATTGTACCTACATAGTACATTCGACTGGTATCACCAAAATAGCCATCCTTGATGATTGCAACATCAATATTAATGATATCTCCATCCTCTAAGATAATATTGGAAGCAGGGATACCATGGCATACAACTTCGTTTTTCGAAATACAGGTTGTTTTTGTATATCCGTAATAACCAACATTGGCTGGCGTCACCTTGAGTGTATTGACGATGTAATCATTACAGATATCGTCAAGATACTCAGTACTCACACCTGGCTTCACATAATCACCAATCATCGCAAGCACTTGTGCCGCAAGCCGACCCGATATTCTTAGTTTTTCAATATCTTGTTCAGTTTTAATGGTGACAGCTGTTGCCTTCATGATGAATCCCTCTTTAATTCAGGATTCATTATATGACTTTCATTTGTCGATCACAAACGCTATAGACTGTCTGTAACTCAATCATTTTCGACTATTATTTAATCATTCAGTATATTATTTTATTTTGCGAATCGAGGTCTACGCTCTGCTTAATTTCAATTCAATAAATAAATTTATTTTATTAGTTTTATAAATACATAGACTTAATTTAACTCATAATTTCCCATCCAATAAAATTATTCGCTTCTTGCTTTTTTACTATTCAATTCGATGGATGACCACCCTCCCTATTTACTGACATTTGCTCTAAAATCGCTTTCTTTTTTCTTGAACCGATCTCCCTTATGACCAATTTGCGTACACGGGACATTATTGCCTTAGGTTTTATGACCTTTGCACTATTTATCGGTGCAGGCAATATTATTTTCCCACCTATTGTTGCTCAACAAGCGGGTGAACATGTTTGGTTAGCTGCTTTTGGCTTCTTAATTACTGCTGTTGGCCTTCCTGTTATCACGATCATTGCGCTATCGCGTGTTGAAGGCTCTATTCAACTTTTAAGCTCTCCACTGGGTAAGATTGCAAGTTTAATCTTAACCGTAGCATGCTATCTTGCTGTTGGACCACTTTTCGCGACACCTCGGACAGCTACAGTTTCTTTTGAAATTGGTTTTTCGAGTTATTTCGGAACGTCCTCATCTACCTTGTTGATCTACAGTGCAATTTATTTTGCATTTGTAACATTAATCTCACTTTATCCGAATAAAATTTTGGATACTGTCGGCTATGTTTTATCTCCACTCAAAATTCTCTCTTTGATCATTTTAGGTGGCAGTGCATTTTTAGTTTCTGCAGATTATATCCCTGCTCCTATTGGAAACTATATCAATAGTCCTGTTTCAGAAGGTTTTGTTAATGGTTATTTAACCATGGACACTTTAGGGGCTTTAGTATTTGGTATTGTCATTATTAATGCGATACGTTCACGTGGTGTAACTGATCAAAAGTTAATTACCAAATATGCAGTGATCGCAAGTTTAATTTCAGGTATTGGCCTTACACTGGTTTACATTAGCCTATTTAAACTTGGACTGAGTAGCCACGAAGCTGCACCTAACGCTGCAAATGGTGCCATTATTCTCCATGGCTATGTTCAGCATGCTTTTGGTGACTTTGGCTCATATTTTCTAGGTGCGATGATTTTTATAGCATGTATGGTTACGGCAATTGGTTTGACTTGTGCATGTGCAGAATATTTCTCACAAATCACGAAGATTACTTACAAAAAATGGGTTTTCATTCTTGTTGGTTTCTCATTTGTCATTTCCAACTTAGGTTTAACCAAGTTAATCGCCTTCTCTGTACCTGTATTAAGTGCAATCTATCCCCCAGCGATTGTGGTGATCATGATGGGCTTTATGTGGAAGTTCTTTAATTCCGCTCCACGCGTCATTGCGCCTGTTACAGCGGTTGCTTTCATATTCGGTATTATTGATGGACTTAAGGTTGCAGAATTAGATCATTTCTTGCCAGCATTTATGAACAATCTACCATTGGCTGAACAAAATTTAGCATGGTTGATTCCTTCTTTAGTTTTATTTGTCATTGTCTACACACTGGATAGACTGAAGAAATAAATTCAGGTGATTTATCAATAAATATTGTTTTACCCAAACCGTATTTGTTCTGTAATCAATAATTGTCTCGTTTATCCAACAGACTATTATTGCTTACCCACCTTAAACTTGACCTCATCAGTCAGATTTGGAATGACTTTTGCTACTATTTATTTGTTTTGCAAGATGCTAAAAAATAATTAGATTAAAGAATTAAAAGAAACTCTATTCATCTCATCGCCATTTATCCAAACAATTCTAGCACTTAGCTCACGTAGCATCTTAATTTCAAATATTTCAACTTTTGTCATAATAATGTCATAATTTATTTACATAATAGAGTGTTAAAAACTTGCTTTATTCTTCAATCCCCTGTACAAGTATATAAACAAAGTCGACTAAATCATTCAGATTTGTCATGAATTATCAGGAGGGATGGAGATGTTATCATTACATTTCAACAAGCAAGTCTTCATTAATACTCTTAAAGCGAACAACAATGCTGTCGTTTTTTTGAGCACAATGTTTGCTCTCATGCTGACACTTGTTTTGCAAGGTACAATTCAAGGCACGTTGAAGCTTGAATATTTTGCTTATGCACTTGCTGCAACGCTAGCATTTTACGTGTGGGCCTTTATTGACACGAAATATCGTACTCAAAAGCTTTCTGATCAAGAAGCACATTTAGACTAAGAGATGGATGCCAAAGCATCCATCTTAAAGTCAATGTCATCATTCAAATCACACTATCAAAATAACAAATTTTTCAATTAAGCTCTTCTACTTATTTACTTAGAATAACCCAATATACAAACCATAAAGCAAACCTAAGGTCGACCCAACCTCACCTACGACCAATAGTACCATCGCACCTCTCATGAGCATTTTTGGTAATTCAATACACCCTAATTGATGTGGTTCTTTGAACTGATTTGTCGTATCTTTTAATAAACCATGCAAAATATAACTTATAATTGAAAATGCAAAAAAGAAAATATTAATCAAAATAAAGAGCAAATTTGTCGATTCATTCAACGCTGAAAAATATGCCATAACCGCTAGAATTAAAGTTGCAGGTGCATATAGCAAACTACTTCTATGCGCAATATCAACATAATAATGTGCTCGAGCTTGTTTAGATAAGCTGATTTGCACATACTTCCAAACGCCAGTAAACATACCGGTCAATAAAAAAATACCACTAAAAAATATAGCGAGTCGTACCGATAATTCCATTTGATCAACCATGATCTTAAATTCCTTCGTTAGAATACAAATTGCAATATGTATAGCATCTTATCTCATATTTCAAATTATGACTTGGCTATATACATGCTTTATATAAAGATTTAAGCCAAAAAAAAGCTCCTTTACGGAGCTTTTTTTATCAGACACTAAAGCGTAATTTTAACGGTTTTAATTCGATTATCTTCCATTTCTAGAATTTCAAAATTAACCCCTTGATGTTCAATCACCATACCAACATCAACCGCCCCACTCGTTTTATCTAAAATCAGTCCTGCAACACTGAAATAACCAGAGTCTTCTTGCACCAGAACTAAATCTAAAATATCGAGAGCCAGCTCTAATTGATATAGATCCAACATACCAGATGCCTTCCAAGTGGTATCGTCGATTTTGACCAATTCAAGCTGTTCATCAGCATCTGGGAATTCACCAGCAATTGCTTCAAAAACATCCAACGGTGAAATTAAACCTTGAATATTGCCATATTCATTTGTAACAAGTACCAATGAACCTTTTGAAGTTCTTAATGTATTAATTGCATCAATCACTTTCATTTTTTCATAAATGAAAATAGGACGCACACGTTTCATCAAATCTTTCAGTTGATCTGGATCATCTAATGCATCAATCAATTCTTTTGCACGTACAATCGTGATGACTTTATCTAATTGTCCACGGCAAACAGGGAAAAGACTATGAGGTACAGCTAAAACCTGTTCGCGAATTGCTTCGGCATCGTCTTCAATATTTACCCAAGAAATTTGATTTCGAGGTGTCATAATTGAAGCAACTGAACGTTCAGCAAGTGATAGCACACCACCAACCATATAACGTTCTTCATCACCAAAAGCTTGTTGAATTTCTTCAACTTCTTTGGATGTTGCAATATCAGCATCCAATTTACTGCCCATCAATTTCAAAATTGAATCTGCAGTTCGATGACGTAATGGGATCTTCGCTTGATTTTTTTCAAGATTACGATTCGAAAATTGATTGAATGCTTCAATTAGAATTGCAACACCAATACCTGAATAAATATAACCTTTAGGGATATGGAATCCAAAACCTTCAGCGATTAGACTTACACCGATCAATAACAAGAAACTTAAACAAAGGATAACCACCGTAGGATGACGGTTAACAAACGTAGTTAACGGTTTTGATGCAATTAACATGACAACCATAGCCACAATCATCGCAGCCATCATCACGTAAATATTATCCACCATACCAATCGCAGTGATCACTGAGTCGAGTGAAAATACCGCATCAAGCACAACGATCTGAGCCACAACTGCAGCAAAACCAGCGTAGACGACATTGTTATTCGTTTTAATCTCGGGTTTACCCTCCATTTTTTCATGGAGTTCATTGACAGCCTTATACACAAGGAATAGACCACCAAACAGTAATATCAAATCTCGACCTGAGAATGTTTTTCCAAAAATTTCAATCAATGGTTGAGTTAAAGTCACTAACCACGAGATCGCAAAAAGCAGACCTAGACGCATTAATAATGCGAGGGATAAACCGATTACACGGGCTTTATCACGTTGTTCTGGAGGAAGTTTTTCTGCAAGTATCGCAATAAATACTAAGTTATCAATACCTAAAACGATTTCAAGAATGATAAGGGTAATTAACCCTATCCAAATGCCAGGATCCAATAAAAATTCCATATTAGATCTCCTGGTTCTTATTATTTAAGATAATGTAAGAAGCTAAATTAGGCCAACACGGCGACGGGTCCATATATAAAGTTACCTTTTCAGAAATGATGAAACTATTATGCATAAGAATTTTATTTTGTAATTACTTTTTTTATGTTCAAAACAATTTTTTATGTAAATTTAGATCATATCTTTAGTCGTAATTGCCATCCTTGAATAGTCTTTGACATTTTCGACACAAAAAAAAATATCAGTGCCAAATTATAGTTCCTCTATTTTTCAATAGAATTTGGTCAGCGTGGAATTGACATAAAGATATAATCACGAAGATTAGAAGAGCTGTATTTTTAGAATCTTCTGTTTTGATATATAAAGATATTTAAAGATCATTGAAATATGTTTTATAAAACTGAAGCCTATAGGTATCATGCCTTTTGTCTGATTTAAGGTAAGCGCTTGAACATAAGTTGATTATTTGAACAAAGTTCTTTTAATATAGGTTATGCTTCATGTAATATTTAAATCAATAAAAACAATTAAGTTACACTGACAAGGACGTAGCGATGTCAAAAAAATATGCAAAATTTTTACCTTCATCTGAAAATTTTGAACTCGAAAATTTTCCATTCTATTGGATCACTCAAGTCCATTCTCAGTATGTACTGAATGTTGACCATGTGCTCAAAAAGTATGGCGTTGATAATTCTCGTCGACGTTTGCTTGTCGCATTGTCTACTAAGCCAGATGCAAGTGTTTCAGAACTCTCTGACATGATTGTGTCAAAAATGTCGACGACTACAAAAATCGTTTACCGTTTAAAAGATGAAGGAATGGTTGATACTTACTCGTGTGAAAACGATGCCCGTATTACGCGTGTGGTACTAACACCAAAAGGTTTGGAAATGACAAAAAAAATTAATGACCTGATGAGTGTGGTTCTTGAACAAACATTTGAGGGATTAACACCCCTTCAAATTGAAAAACTAATGGAAAGCTTAAAGCATATTTTCAAAAATTTAGCGCATTAATTTTCCTAAACTTTAGATTAAAGCCCATCATCAAACATATTGAGTTGGGCTGTATTGTTCTGCCGTGGTTTTGGACAATAAAAACATTCAAATTCCTCTACTGGAAAGCCTTCAACAAAGTTCTGAATGTCGGGGGATTTTAAACTCAACCACTGATCTAATTTATGGTGCGGAATAATAATTACTGACCGTTTAACATCTCCAGGCTCATGAAAATTCTTCATCATTTCGTGATGAATAGCATCCATGGTAATCATCGTTGCTGAACGATAAATAATTTGATCAATTTTCGTGATTTCATACAACGCTGCGATAAAAAATGCCTGACCATCTTTTCTTCTCACACCCCATCGTTGTGGTCGTCCATTAATATATTTTGCTTCATAAAACTCAGTGACTGGAATTACACCAAATTTACATTTTTCAAATGCTTCTTGAAAACTTCTTTTTTCGCTTAATGTTTCATTGCGTGCATTATAGGTTTTCTTGGCTATTTCTGTATCAGTTGCCCATTTTGGTATAAAACCAAAATTAACCAACCTCCACGCGTAGCCATGAACACCTTTAAATAACAACGGTGTTTCGTAGCTTGGATAAACCTCTTCCACATATTCAAATGGAATATGTGGAAGTTCTAATGCTTGGATTTGATACGCTTGTATTGGCTTAAAGTTGGCACACATAGCATAATTTTCAATACTATAAAAAACTTAGACTATTATAGCCGATCCAATTCACTTCATTATGATGATATTGGTACTGTCATCCAGTGTGTACGCGTGAATTCATCCATAATCCAATGCCCATTAAAGCGCCCTAATCCAGAGTTCTTTTCTCCACCGAATGGTGCATTAGCATGGTCTGCGATACTTATACCATTAATATGTGTCATTCCAATATCGAGTTTTGAAGCGATTTCTACTCCACGCTCAATATCAGATGTACATACAGCACCAGATAAACCAAACGGTGTGTCATTGGCGATTTGTATTGCATGTGCCTCATCATCTGCTCTGATGATTGGAAGAATTGGTCCAAAACTTTCCTCTTGAGCAATTGCATATGTCGGCAATACATCTGTAAACACATGAGGTGAAACCAAATTATTCTCAATGCCCCCAGCATAGACCAACTTAGCACCTTCTATTTGAGCCTGATCAATAATTCGTTGATGCTGCTTCACTTGTGTATTATTGATAATAGGCCCTATGAGCGTCTCATCAAGATTAGGATCACCCACAGGAATATCTTTTACTTTGCTTAAAAGCTTTTCAACATATTCATTGTGAATTGATTGATCTACAATGACACGATTAGTGCTCATACAGATTTGGCCTTGGTGAAGGAAGCGTCCCTTGATCGTCAAATCGACTGCCAAATCTAAATCTGCATCTTTAAGAATTAATAATGGCGCATTCCCCCCAAGCTCTAAAGCAAGTCGTTTGATTCTAGAGCTGGCCATCGCTTTAGCACCAACATTTTGTCCTACTTCTGTAGAGCCAGTGAATGAAATCATCTTCGGGATAGGATGTTCGACAAAATAATCCCCTATTTCACTACCACTACCCACAATGACATTCAGTACACCAGCGGGCACACCCGCCTCTTCAAACAATTTCCCTAATAATGTTCCACCTGTAACAGGTGTATCACTCGCAGGTTTAAGTACCACTGTATTTCCACATGCGATTGCGCAAACAACCGATCGCATTGACAAATGAAATGGAAAATTCCAAGGGCTAATGACAGCAATAACACCCAACGCTTTGCGTTGATAAAAACTTTTTCTCGCAGGATCTTTACTTTCTAGCTGAACAGTTTGGATTTGATCAGGAAAAGTGAATGATTCTGAGATAATACCAAGCGCAGCACCCACTTCAATATTTGCTTTGAGACGCGTACTTCCAGACTCGGTAATCAGCCAATCTATAATTTCGTCTTTACGTAATTGTATGATGTCATGCAGCTTCTGAATGATTTTCTTGCGATCTACAGCAGAGGTAATTAAGCCAAGATCAAATGCTTGTTGTGCTGCAGAAAAAGCGAGATCAACATCAGACTGATTCGCCGCTTGAATTTGGTGTATTTCTTTTAAATCAAATGGATTTAAATTTCGTAAGACACGCTCTGAAGAGCCTTTTAACCAAGAACCGTTAATAAACTGTTGATTTAAATTTGAATATTGCGTCATTTTATGTCCTTCTACATGCCACTTTTTACCCAATGGTCAACTATTTTACACAATCGTAAAAAAAGCCTCCGGAGAGGCTTTTTTATTTTAATTAGTCACCAGTGTAACCTTTAAGCTTCAAGCGGTAAGCATGAAGTAATGGTTCTGTATAACCTGATGGTTGTTCAGCACCTTTAAACACTAAATCATATGCTGCTTGGTAAGCATAACCGTCAAACCCAGGCGCCATTGGTGTGTACGCTGGATCGTTCGCATTTTGCTCATCTACAATTTTAGCCATACGTTGCATTACTTCTTCAACTTGCTCTTTAGTCACGATACCGTGACGTAACCAGTTAGCAACGTGTTGAGATGAAATACGCAAAGTTGCACGGTCTTCCATCAAACCGACGTTGTTGATGTCTGGAACTTTAGAACAACCAACACCCAAATCAACCCAACGAACAACATAACCAAGAATACCCTGAAGGTTATTTTCTAACTCTTTGGTTTTCTCATCATCAGTCCAATTCGTATCAGTCGCTAATGGTGGAGTTAATAAATCATCTAAAGGTAATGCTTCAGTTTTTAACAACTCTTGTTGACGCGCTGAAACATTACATTGGTGATAGTGGATCGCATGAATTACAGCACCAGATGGTGATGGAACCCAAGCACAGCTCGCACCAGCCTCAGGATGCTCAATTTTAGTTTTATACATGTCTAAAAGCATATCTGGTTTAGGCCACATACCTTTACCAATTTGTGCTTTGCCACGTAAGCCTGCTTGTAAACCAACCATTACGTTACGGTTTTCATATGCAGGGAACCAAATTTGAGATTTAACTTCACCCTTACGAACGAATGGACCTGCTTCCATAAAGGTATGGATTTCGTCACCTGTACGATCCATGAATCCTGTGTTAATGAAGATGGTACGATCTTTCGCTTGAGCAATACAGTTTTTCAAGTTTACAGAAGTACGGCGCTCTTCATCCATGATCCCGATTTTAAGCGTTTTTGCTGGCAAACCTAGAGCTTGTTCTGCACGCTCAAATAGTTCAACTGCAAATGCAACTTCTTCAGGGCCATGCATCTTAGGTTTAACGATATACATAGAACCTTTACGAGAGTTCTTGATTTCGTTTTGACCTTTGATGTCAGCAAACGTTAACAACGGTGTGA
This sequence comes from Acinetobacter sp. YH12239, assembly GCF_013417635.1. Classification (NCBI taxonomy): domain Bacteria; kingdom Pseudomonadati; phylum Pseudomonadota; class Gammaproteobacteria; order Moraxellales; family Moraxellaceae; genus Acinetobacter; species Acinetobacter sp. YH12239. The sequence goes on from NZ_VPDP01000012.1 coordinate 32,371, forward strand.
TCAATGCATCCATGATACCTTCATAGATTTCTTGACCATCCACAAGGATCGCCGGGTTCGTCATCAAATGACCAACGTTACGAAGAAGCATCAATGAACGACCGTGTAAAGTTGTTTCGCCACCGATCAGATTTTTGTGGGTACGGTCTTTGTTTAAAGCACGAGTAATGGTTTTACCATTTTTCTCGATTTTCTCTTCCAAAGTACCCTTCATCAAACCTAACCAGTTACGGTAGCCTTCAACTTTTTCTTCAGCATCAACCGCAGCAATTGAGTCTTCCAAATCTTGGATCGTTGTTACCGCAGATTCTAAAACAAGATCTTTTACGCCAGCAGCATCCGTTTGACCAATTGGGCTTGTCGCATCGATTTCAATGAGGACATGTAGACCATTATTTAATAAAACGATCTCTGTCGGCGCAGACTCTTCACCATTAAAACCTACAAATTGAGCTTCTTTAGCCAAATTCGTTGTGCTGCCATCTTTAAGCGTTACCACTAATTTTTTTGCTTCAACAGCGTATTTCGTAGCATCCGCATGTGATCCATTTGCTAAAGGGAAAGTTTCATTTAAGAAATTTTTAGCAAAAGCGATAACTTTTTCGCCACGAACAGGGTTATACCCCTTACCTTTTTCCGCACCGCCTTCTTCCGAGATGACATCGAAACCATACAATGCGTCATATAAAGAGCCCCAACGAGCATTTGCAGCGTTCAAGCAGTAACGTGCATTACGTACAGGCACAACCAATTGTGCACCCGCCAATAGTGCGATTTCTTCATCTACATTTTCAGTTGTAATTTGAAAATCTTCTACTTCTGGTAATAAGTAGCCAATTTCTGTCAGGAAAGCTTTGTAAGCTCCTAATTCAAATTTATTATTGCGGTGCCATTCATCAATTTTCGCTTGAATGTCATCACGCTTAGCCAAGAGTGCTTTATTTTTTGGGCTAAGATCAACAACGACTTGTTCAAAGTTTTTCCAGTAAGTTTCACTGTCTAAACCAGAACCTGGTAGTGCTTCATTTTCGATGAAATCGTAGAGTTCTTTAGCAATCGCTAACTTGCCTTTCTGAATACGTGCAGTCATTGTCTTTCCTGATATTGCTACTTTTTATACAAGAGAATCTAGTATACCCATTTATAAATTGCTGAATAGTAATATCACATTGCTAAATAGTGATCATTTATTATAGACACCAATCAGATGAGACTTTTGATCTATTACTTATTGAGTCGTTTTAATTCAACAATCTAATTACAGTGTATAAAGTTTTATAAAGGTAGAAATTAGACTTAAGTGCCAATTTCCATCAAATCTGATTTAATTTAAACCAATATGTCTATTTTCTCTACGCTTTTAAGGAACGATTTCAAATTTATTCCACTCCAAATAAAAAAACCCAAACATCATCTGTTTGGGTTCATTTGTGAATTCTCACATTTATTCAGCGGGCTTATCAATTTGTCGATGCGCAGATTGTAAATAGTCATCTGATTGCATTTCGAGTAAGCGTGAACGTGTGCGTTCGATTTCAAACGCTAATTTTTCGCCACTATATATATCAATGATACTGGCATGTGAAGTTAGTAATAATTTAACACCACGATCATAGAACTCATCGACTAAATAAATGAATCGGCGTGTTCCTTCTGATAAATAATCATTCAGATCGGGAACATTACTGACTAGGACAGTGTTATAAGTATTCGCAATTTCGATAAAGTCTGCAGGACTTCGTGGCTTCATACAGAGTTCAGAAAACTCACACCACAATACATCTTCAGTATGACCAATTGTATCGACATTACGTCCATTAATGATGATCGGTTCTTCACTCACATTTTGAGCACTGGTTAATGCTGAAAAACGTTGTGCCATCCATACCTGATTATCATGGCTTAAAGGTGATTTGAACAATTGCGCTTGTTTCAGTACACGCAAACGATAGTCAACACCTGCATCCACATTCAAAATGACACAATTCTTTTTTACCATTTCAATCGTTGGAATAAAGCGGTCGCGATGAATGCCGTTCTTGTATAAACCATCTGGTGCAATGTTTGATGTCGCAACAAGTGTAATTCCACGAACAAATAGCTTTTGGAATAAATCACTTAAAATCATCGCATCCGTGACATTTGATACAAAGAATTCATCAAAACAGATCACAACCGCATCTTTGTAAATTTGATCAGCAACAATGTCGAGTGGATTTTGTTGTCCTGAATTTTTATTTAACTCTTTGTGCACATATTGCATAAAATGATGGAAATGCATACGCGTCTTGCGACGGAATGGTATCGCATCATAAAACTGGTCCATCAACCAAGTTTTTCCACGCCCAACACCACCCCACATATAAACACCCTTCGGGGCTGTTTGACGGCGAAAACGTCGAAACGCTTTTTTAGAAGCTTTATATCGTAAGATCAGTTCTTCCCAAACACGATTAAGTTCATGTACTGCTTGAGCTTGAGCATCATCTGGCATAAATTGTCCTGACGAAATTGCGTGAGCATAACGTTCTGCAGGTGATTGCGGAGTGTGACTTAAACTATTTTGCGAAGAATGAGAATGGAACATAGATATAGATTACTTTTTTAGGCCGTCGGAAGTATAACGAATATTTAAAAAAATGATAAATAACACTTTGGCATATACTATTTGAGCATACATGCTGAGGTTATTTCCCATACTGTCGTGGACTTTGTCCAAACCATCTTTTAAAAGCATGGTTAAATGCTGCAGGTTCTGAATATCCAAGCATTTCAGCTATTACTTCGATCGAATACTCTTTGTACTCAATTAATCGAAGCGCTTTCTCTCGAATGAGTTGCTCCCGTATTTGCTTATAGCTTGTATCCAGTTGGTTAAGCTGATGTCGCAAAGTACGCTCTGGAATATTCAATGCTTGAGCTGTTTCTGCCATTGTTGGAATCTGACCAGTTTGTAAATCCAAATAATCGTGAATTCTTTGAATCAACTGGTGTTGATTCAATTGTTGTGCATTTAATCTTTCGATTTCAGCATTACATCTTTGTTGATGGACATTAAATGTGATTTGATCAGCTGAAGGCAACTTCAATTCTAAAATTCTTACATCAAAGATCAGTCGAAATTTGTCTTGATCAAACCGAACTTGCTGACCGAAATAATCCAAATACTTGTTCAAAAAAATGGATTCTTTCGGTCGTGAAAACGGCAACTCAATCTGAACTTCAGGAAAAGGCAACCCTATCATTTTGTAGATATCTTGCACGAATTTAACCGTACCTGAAATTTCACATTGTGCCCTGAACTCATTAATTTCACTTTGTAAATTGAGAGGTTCATAACATAAAGCCGCATAGACACTCGTCTGCTCTAAAGTAAGTCTACCCGACAAATGTGTAAGCGCTTGATAGCGTATCCCATTTCTGAGAGCCGCACCGACATTCGGGCTTGTGACCAACAGCATAAGAAGCGGACCATAGCCTGCGAGCGCATAATGTTGACCGACATCCAAACCAAGCAGCGGGTTAACCCCTTTAGCAATAATTCTTTGAATGATTTGTTCTAATTCAGGTTGAATCGTTGAACTCGGATCTAAGGCATCCGCCTTTAAACCGACAGCTTCCAATCTTTCGTCCACATTTATTCCGACCTGTCGCATACCCTGTATGAGATACAACAAACCGAGAATCGACCTTTTCATAAATCAGAATTTTAAAATTAAAGTTGCATATGTTTTACCCTAAAAAAAAGGGAAAGAATATTGCCGAAAATATCAATATTAAATGTCAATGAAATCATGTCAGTTTCAGTCCAGACTGATTATGATAGCTTCAAATAATATAAACGAGTATTAAAATGGAAGTTACATCAGATCAGCTAGATACAAATTCAGTCGACTTAACTAAAACGCAATTCATCAAGAAAAATACTAAAATTGCGATTATCGGCGCTGGATTTGGAGGATTAGCCACAGCTATTCAACTTCTTAAACGCGGTATCAAAAATTTTGTTATTCTTGAAAAAGCTAAAGATGTAGGTGGTACTTGGCGTGAAAATCAATACCCGGGTGCTGCATGTGATGTGCAGTCTCATATGTATTCATTATCTTTTGCACCCAAATCTGATTGGACAAAACGATATGCTGAATCACCTGAAATTTTCCAATATATTCAAGATCTTATTAAAGAATACGATTTAAAAAAATTTATTCAATTTGATACCGAAGTCATTTCGACACGCTTCGATGAACAAGCTCATGCGTGGGAAATCTCCATCAAGAATCAAAGTGCTCTACGCAGTCAATTCCTTATTTTTGCCTCTGGTCCATTGCATATTCCTCAAATTCCAAAGATTAAAGGAATCGAAAAATTTAAAGGCGAAGTATTCCACTCCTCATCTTGGAATCATGCTTATGACCTGAATGGTAAACGTGTAGCCAGTATCGGCACAGGTGGAAGTGCAATTCAATATATTCCTGAGATTGCACCAAAAACCAAACAGTTATACGTGTTTCAAAGAACCGCTGCATGGGTAATACCGCGCGATGAACGTGCTTATAATGCTTTAGACAAAAAACTGTTTGCCCAATACGACTGGTTTAGAAAATTGCATCGAGCGCGCTTGTATTGGTCAAATGAATCACGCGTAGTTCCGATTGTTAAACCTCAAATGATGCGACTGGGTCAGAAACTTGCAGAAGCTTTTATTCGCTTCCAAGTCAAAGATAAAGAAATAGCAAAAAAATTGACACCAGATTACACCATGGGGTGTAAAAGAATTTTGGTATCAAATCGATATTTCCCAACATTTAATCGCAAGAATGTAGAGCTCGTGACGGACAACATTCAAGAAATTACTGAAAATGCGATTGTTACCAAAGATGGTCAAGTACGAGAAATAGATTGCTTAATTTACGGTACTGGTTTTATTACTGATCCACGAATTTATTTAAAAGATTTTAAATGTTATGGCGAAAATGGTATTGAGTTGAAAGAAGCATGGAAAGAGGGTGCTGAAAGCTACTATGGAATTTCTACCAAAGGATTTCCAAATCTCTTTCAACTTTTAGGCCCGAATACGGTTTTAGGTCATAACTCTGTAATTTTTATGATTGAATCTCAAGTGAATTACATTCTACAACTGATTGAAGCTGTAGAAAAATCCAAAACCAAAGCAATCGTGGTCAAAGATGTAGTTCAAGAAGAATTCAACCGTAAAATCCAAGAAAAATTTGCAGGCACAGTTTGGCAATCTGGCTGTGTGAGTTGGTATCAGCAAGAAGGCGGAAAGAATTTTTCACTTTGGCCGAGTTATACATGGAAGTATTGGCTAGAAACCAAAAATGCAAATCTAGCCGATTATCGTTTCTTAAATTAAATGAATAAAAAAATCAGCTCAATTGAGCTGATTTTTTTTACTGAGCCAGCGCTTTTTGAATATCCTCTTCAATGCTTTCTGGTTTAGTTGTAGGTGCATATCGATTAAGCACTTTGCCATCTTTTCCAATCAAAAATTTGGTAAAGTTCCACTTAATTCCACTTCCTAAAATGCCTTTGCTGTTGTTGGTGAGATACCGAAAAATCACATGGGCTTCAGGACCTTTTACATCCACTTTAGCGAACATCGGAAAGGATACACCGTAATTTCTCTGGCAAAAACTACCAATTTCTTCATGCGTACCCGGATCTTGCCCACCAAATTGATTACACGGAAATCCTAACACCTCAAAACCTTGATCTTTATACTTTTCATACAGCGCTTCCAACCCTGCAAATTGTGGCGTAAATCCACATTTGCTGGCTGTGTTGACTATCAATAGCACTTTACCTTCATAGTCCGAAAATTGCTTATTTTCCCCTTCTAGCAATTCTGCCTCAAATTGATAAATATTGGTCATGGATAGGTTTCCTCATCATTTTTTTCTTGGGTTTTTAATTCTAATGAAGCTGAGTTTACACAATAACGAAGACCTGTAGGTTCAGGTCCATCCTCAAAAACATGACCTAGATGTGCGTCACAATGATGACAAACAATCTCAGTACGAATCATGCCATGTGAGTGATCGTCATGTTCTTCAATGACTGTTTGGTTGATTGGACGATAAAAACTAGGCCATCCACAACCACTGTCATATTTGGTTTCTGAAGTAAATAAAGGTTCGCCACAGCAACGACAAACATAAGTTCCTTCTTGTTTGGTATTCCAATATCGCCCTGTGAAAGCAGGCTCAGTTCCCTTTTGACGGGTAATGCGATACTCCTCTGGTGATAACTCTCTTTGCCATTCTCGGTCTGTTTTATTGAGTTTTCCCATGATTAACTCCTTTAAATCTTTGACATTCAATGTCATGCTTTAGTACCTTCATATTTACGCTAGAGCTTGAAAAATTTCTAGCTAAATTTCTACATAGATTGTGATATTTAGTAATCTATTTTTATTCACTCAAAAATAATTGGATGGGAATATGTCCGTTTTAGGTAACACTACTCCACGCGAAATTAAGAAATCGTCTAAGCTCGAGCATGTATGCTATGACATTCGTGGACCTGTGTTACGCGCCGCCAACGAAATGGAAGAAGCCGGACATAAGATAATTAAACTCAATATCGGCAACCCAGCGCCCTTCGGTTTTGAAGCACCTCAAGAAATTATCAATGATGTTGCGTTGAATTTACCAAATGCAATCGGCTATACAGACTCAAAAGGGATTTTCCCTGCCCGCAAAGCGGTTTGTCAGTATTATCAACAAAAAGGTATTTTCAATATGCATGTCAATGACGTGTATATTGGTAATGGTGTTTCTGAGCTGATTGTAATGGCTATGCAAGGCCTGTTAGATGACGGCGATGAAATGCTGGTACCAATGCCAGATTATCCATTATGGACTGCTGCCGTTAATCTTTCTGGTGGTACAGCAATTCATTATAAATGTGATGAAGAAGATAATTGGTATCCTGATATTCAGGATATGGAAAACAAAATTACGCCTAATACTCGTGGGATCGTGATTATCAATCCGAACAACCCAACGGGTGCTGTTTATCCACGCCATGTCTTAGAAAAAATTGTCGCTCTTGCAAAAAAATATGACCTGATTTTATTTGCTGATGAGATCTACGATAAGATCGTTTACGATGGAATCGAACATGTATCGGTCGCTGCCCTTGCGGGTAATCAACTGTGTATTTCATTTAATGGATTATCTAAATCCTATCGAATCGCTGGATACCGTTCAGGCTGGATGGCAATTACGGGTGATAAGACACGTGCGGCAGATTATATTGAAGGTCTAGATATGCTCGCGTCAATGCGCCTGTGTGCTAACCATCAAGCTCAATATGCTATTCAAACTGCATTGGGTGGCTACCAGTCTATCAACGATTTAATTCGTCCAGGTGGTCGTTTGTATGAGCAACGCAATATTGCTTGGCAAATGTTGAATGAAATCCCAGGTGTAAGCTGTGTTAAACCTGAAGGTGCAATGTATTGTTTCCCTAAACTTGATCCTGAAATTTATCCGATTCAGGATGATGAACAGTTTATGCTTGACTTCCTCAAAGCAGAAAAAGTGTTATTGGTTCAAGGTACAGGATTCAACTGGCCTACCCCTGATCATTTTCGTGTGGTGTTCTTGCCTGCAGAAAATGAATTACGTGAAGCAATCAATCGTTTAGGAAGATTCTTAGCAAAAATGCGTTAATTCGGTCGTTTTATGTGAATGATGTATTTCAAACCCCCAGATTTCAATCTGGGGGTTTTATATTTAATATTTTGATTATTTCATGATATTAATTTCATTTTGATTATATACAAGCACCCTTCTTTTCCTTTATCGTGATTAAGCATTATCCATGCACAATACTATAAAAAACATTTAGGAAAAAAGATGAAAAAGACGCTAACCGCATTGACTCTATCGATTGGCTTGTTATTACCTCTAACGAGCTTTGCTAAAAATAACGTTGTCGTCGTTGCAACTGGGGGAACGATTGCGGGTGCTGGTGCAAGCTCAACCAACAGCGCCACTTACACTGCCGCAAAAGTTCCAGTGGATGACTTACTGAATGCCGTTCCTCAAATTAAAGATTTAGCCAATGTGAGCGGCGTACAAGCAATGCAGGTTGCTTCTGAAAGCATTACGGACAAAGAATTACTTTCCCTTGCCCGCCAAGTCAATGATTTGGTTAAAAAGTCAGATGTAAATGGTGTTGTGATTACACATGGCACAGATACTTTAGAAGAAACCGCTTTTTTTCTTAATCTAGTCGTACAAACGGAAAAACCTATTGTTGTTGTCGGCTCAATGCGCCCATCGACGGCTTTATCTGCGGATGGCCCACTAAATTTATATAGTGCAGTTGCTCTGGCAGCAGACCCGAGTGCAAAAAATAAGGGGGTGTTCGTCCTTATGAACGATAGTATTTTTGCAGCTCGAGATGTGACTAAAGGCATTAATATTCATACTAATGCCTTTGTAAGCCAATGGGGAGCTTTAGGAACTTTGGTAGAATCTAAACCTTATTGGTTCCGAAGTTCTGTTAAGCGATTTAATCAACGGTCAGAATTCAATATCGAGAATATTAAGGGTGATACACTCCCATTAGTTCAAATTGTCTATGGCTCTGGCAACATGATTCCTGATGCTTATCAAGCGTATGCCAAGGCTGGGGTTAAAGCCATTGTCCACGCAGGTACAGGAAACGGCTCAGTCGCGAAAAATATTGTTCCCACGCTGAATCAACTTCAGCAAAGTGGTATACAAATTGTACGTTCTTCACGAGTGCCACAAGGATTTGTTCTCCGTAATGCCGAACAGCCAGATGACAAATATGGTTGGGTAGTTGCACATGATTTTAACCCTCAAAAAGCTAAAATATTAACCGCCCTTGCTTTAACCAAAACCAAAGATGCAAAAGAAATTCAACGCATGTTCTGGGAATATTGAGCCAAATTTTCATGTTATAAAAAAGTGCCGAATGGCACTTTTTTTGATTGATATAAAATCGCCTTTATTCAAATCGAGGATAATTTGTGCGAATCATATAAAATATCGTGGATTCTCAGCTCTTAATCACTTTGCATGATAAAATACGCTCTGCTCTTGTAAAGGACTCATCTATGCAGTTTGTTCATCTCGGTGTTCATACAGAATTTTCAATTACTGAATCAATCGTACGTATACCTGATCTAATGAAGTCTGCTGTACAGGATTCTATGCCTGCACTCGCGATGACAGATTTATCGAACTTACATGCAGCAGTGAAGTTTTATACCTCATGTCTTAAAAAAGGCATCAAACCTATTTTAGGAAGTATGATCCGTTTGAATGACGAATCTCATCGTATGACTTTACTGGCGATGAATAACGAAGGTTGGCGTAGTTTAACTGAAGTAGTATCTCGCGGCTTTATTGAAGGACAACAACTCAGTATCCCGTGTGTAAAAAAAGAATGGGTGTTAGAACAAGCGCCGGGCATGATTGCACTTTTAGGGATTAAAAGTGATGTTGGAGAAATGCTTTGTTCAAGTAGCCCTGAAAAAGCTGAACCCTTACTTGAAGCTTGGATCGAAAAATTTGGCAATCGTGTCTATTTAGCACTCACGCGCACCAATCGCCCACAAGAAGAAGATTTTATTATTGAAGCTGTTAAATTAGCCGCAAAATATCAAATCGGTGTTGTCGCTCATAATGATGTTCATTTTATTAGAGAAGAAGACTTTGAAGCTCATGAAGCACGCGTCTGCATCGCAGATGGCTATGTTTTAGGTGATAATCGTCGACCACGTACTTACAGCCCTGAGCAATATTTCAAAACAACAGCGCAAATGGTGGAGTTATTTGCTGATATCCCCAGTGCTATTCAAAATACAGTTGAAATTGCTAAACGCTGTAATGTGACACTTCGCTTAGGTAAATACTTTTTACCTGACTATCCAATTCCTGAAGGTCATACAATTGATACCTTCTTTGCCCATTTATCTAAAGAAGGCTTAGAGGAACGTCTTAATCACCTCTATCCTGTGGAGAAACGTGGAGAAGACTGGCCTGAAATTCGCAAAGAATATGACGATCGTTTAGATTTTGAAATCAAGATTATTAACTCTATGGGATTCCCAGGTTACTTCTTGATTGTCATGGACTTCATTCAGTGGTCCAAGAACAATGGCGTACCTGTAGGCCCGGGTCGTGGTTCAGGTGCAGGCTCATTAGTTGCATACAGTTTAAAAATTACAGATTTAGATCCACTGCCATACGGACTTCTTTTCGAACGTTTCTTAAACCCTGAACGTGTTTCGATGCCAGACTTTGACGTGGATTTTTGTATCGCAGGTCGAGATCGTGTAATTGATTATGTAGCACGAACTTATGGGCGTGATGCTGTATCGCAAATTGCAACCTTTGGTACGATGGCAGCGAAAGGTGCAATTCGTGATGTTGCACGAGTGTTAGGTAAGTCTTACGGCTTAGCAGATCGTATTTCTAAAATGATCCCGACTAAACCTTTAGGTTTAAGTTTGGAAGAATCTTTAGAAGCAGAACCACAACTTAAAGATATTGTAACCAACCCGTCCAACCCAGATTATGAAGATGCTTCAGAAATCTGGGAAATGGCGCTTAAACTTGAGGGAATAACGCGTAACACAGGTAAGCACGCAGGTGGTGTTGTAATCGCACCGACCAAGATTACGGACTTCTCAGCTGTACTGTGTGAAGAAGATGGTACTGGTCGTGTTGCTCAATTTGATAAAGACGATGTTGAGGCGGCAGGACTTGTTAAATTTGACTTCTTGGGGTTGCGAAATCTTACTGTAATTGAAGATGCTATTCAGCACATTAACCAACGATTAAAGTTTGATATACCTCTAAAGATTGAGAATATTCCGCTAAATGACAAAGCTGCATATTCGATATTTGCCGAAGCAAATACCACTGCGGTATTCCAATTTGAATCCGTGGGCATGAAAAAAATGCTCAAGGAAGCACGTCCAAGTAAATTTGAAGAAATTATTGCCTTCGTGTCATTGTACCGCCCCGGTCCAATGGATCTAATTCCAGACTTTATTCATCGGATGCATGGTGGAGAGTTCGAATACTTACATCCCCTATTAGAAGGTGTATTAGAACCAACATACGGGATTATGGTATATCAAGAACAGGTCATGCAAGCAGCACAGTATTGTGCAGGATATAGTCTAGGTGGCGCGGACTTACTTCGTCGTGCGATGGGTAAAAAGAAACCTGAAGAGATGGTTAAACAACGCCAAATCTTTATTGAAGGTGCTGCAAAAAAAGATATCGATGAGCAAACGGCGAACCATATCTTTGACTATATGGAAAAATTTGCAGGCTATGGTTTCAACAAATCACATGCTGCAGCCTATGCATTGGTGGCTTATCAGACGGCTTGGTTAAAAGCACACTATCCTTCTGAGTTTATGTCCGCTGTACTGACTTCGGAAATGCAAAACACAGACAGTATTGTATTCTTGATTGATGACTGTCGTAACAATGGTCTCGATGTGTTACCACCTTCCGTCAATATGTCGATTTATCAATTCCATGCAATTGATGAAAAAACCATTGTATATGGTCTAGGTGCAATCAAGGGTGTTGGTGAAGCAGCAATGCAGTCTGTGATTGATTCACGTAAGCAACTTGGACCTTATAAAGATTTATTTGATTTCTGCCATCGCATTGATCTGAAAAAAATCAATAAACGTACACTTGAAGCTTTGATTCGCTCAGGAGCATTAGATTGTCTCGGACTTGAACGTGCGACTTTAATGGCTCAATTGCCTGAAGCTGTACAAGCGGCCGAACAAGCTCGTTCAAACCGTGAAACAGGCATTATGGATTTATTTGGTGAAGTTGAGGAAGTTCAACGTAAACCAACTAAACCTGTAAAACCTTGGTCTGATGAAGTCCGTTTAAAAGGTGAAAAAGACACCTTAGGTTTATACTTAACGGGACACCCGATTGATGTGTATCGCCCCGAGTTAAAAGCGTTTATTTCTAACAAAATTAATGAACTGACTCCAACACGTCGTGGAGTAACTACTGTATTTGCAGGCTTGGTTGTGGATGTCGCAAATTTCCCTAACCGCATGATGATCACACTCGATGATGGTACTGCTCGAATCGAAGTCTCAGCAAATCATGAACGCTTCCAACGTTTTAAAGACGTTATTGTGAATGAAAGAGTGATCGTGATTGAAGGTGAAATTTATGAACGTGAAGGCTTCGACCGTCCGATGGGACGTCTTACTAAGGCGTTTACATTAAATGAAATTCGTCAAAAACGTGCGAATCACATCCTCATCAAATTACAACCTGAGCATATTCAGCCAAATCTTGGTCAAGAGCTTTCGCAGATCATTCAACCATTTTGTAATGTAGATATGTGTCAGCATGTGCCATTACAAGTACACCTCGACTTTCCATATGCAACGGCTGATTTTCATTTACCACCGCAATGGAATGTCGCACCACTCGATGACTTATTGTTCAAACTGCGCGACTATTTTGGTAAAGAGGCCTTACATGTGGAGTATCATGTCAAGTCAAAAGCTGCACGTTCCCACGTCGCAGAACCAAAATCAGAACCAGTCATCACATCACATGCCTCTCCACGTGACCAGATCAGTATGGATGAAGCAATGGATCAATACATGACGGAAGTCAGTCAATACTCTTAATTTTGGAAGATTTATGAATTTAATTGATAATGCTGCTGTCTCAGCGCATTTGTCTCATGTGCGTATTGTTATGGTGAATACTACCCTGCCTGCGAATATCGGTAGCGCACTTAGAGCAATGAAAACCATGGGGCTTTCAAAATTGGTTTTAGTTGCACCTAAAACTTATCCTCATCCTGATATTGATGCACTTGCAGCGGGTGCAACCGATTTAATTGATCAGATTCAGATTGTAGAAACGCTTGAAGAAGCCATCGCAGATTGTCATTTAGTCTTTGGTACAAGTGCTCGTAGCCGAACTATTCCATGGCCTTTATTAGATGCTCGACCTGCTGCTGATAAATCTATGCAAGCGGTGATCAAAGAACAACAAGAAATTGCCGTAATATTTGGGCGTGAAGATCGCGGATTAACCAATGAAGAATTGGCTATGGCGAATTACCATGTGACCATCCCTGTGAATACAGACTATGGCGTACTCAATGTCGCTCAAGCCATTCAAATTATTTGCTATGAAATGCGAATGGCGACCACGGCTCTCATGGAACAAGTTGAAGATCCTCAAGCTGTTATGAAAGTGACTGATGAAGATTCTATGCATTGGGATGAGCCGTTGGTAACACATCAACAGATGGAACAATTTTATCCTCATTTTGAAAAAATGTTGCACGAAATCGAGTTTTTAGACCCAGAAAACCCACGATTATTGCCTTTACGCTTGCGTCGCTTATTCGGACGTATACAATTAGATCGTATGGAGTACCATCTTCTTAGAGGTATTTTCAGTCGTGTTCAGGCATTGAACAATGGCACATGGAAAAAGTCAGATTCTAAAGAGAAATCAAAAGATGCTTAAACAGCTTAAAGAAGATATTCAAGCTGTGTTTGCCCGCGATCCTGCGGCGCGCAACACATTTGAAGTTTTAACCACTTATCCAGGAATTCACGCACTGATTATGCATCGTGTTGCGCATGAGCTTTGGAAAAAAGAGTGTAAAACTTCTGCCCGCATGCTGTCTTCTTTTAGTCGTTTCGCAACTGGTATCGAAATTCACCCAGGTGCCAAAATTGGCAAACGTTTTTTTATAGATCACGGTATGGGTGTAGTCATTGGGGAAACAGCTGAAATTGGTGATGATGTGACGCTCTATCATGGCGTGACATTAGGTGGCACCACTTGGAATAAAGGCAAACGTCACCCAACTTTAGAAGATGGCGTAGTCGTTGGCGCAGGTGCGAAAATTTTGGGACCATTTACCGTGCATAAGAATGCGAAAGTGGGTTCAAATGCTGTGGTCACCAAAGAAGTCCCTGAAGGGGCTACTGCCGTAGGTAATCCAGCGCGATTTATTATTAAAAATCAGCAAAAAGATTTGGACAAAGAATCAGAACGACGCAATTATGCAGAAAGCATCGGTTTTCAACCTTACGCGACAACCCAAGATCAATCTGATCCAATGTTAGAAGGTATGCGGGTATTATTGGATCGTATACAGCACAATGAAAAGCGCATGAACACTCTATGTCAGCGACTTTCATTACTTGATCCAACATTTAGTAACGCTCAAAGTAATGGACAACCATTTAGCGCTGAAGAGTTAAAAATCATTGACGAAGTTCGTCGTGAGTGCGAAGCTCAAACTGCACAATCAAAAGCTTAATGTATAAGTTTGACTAAGTTAGGTGAATCTGAGTTGCATGTTGTTTCGACTTTTCATAGACTCAGATACAACCTGAACTAGAATTTAAAAACATAATATTGGAAGAAAATATGACGATTAAGCCCCTCATTGCCACCATGATCGCTGTTTCATTATTGAGTGCTTGTAGCTCTCCAGCAGTTAAAAAACAATCTAAAACAAACGATCCAATCGTCTTTTCTGAGCCTGATTTAAGTGCGCCATTTTATGCATTAAATCCTTTCAACTATAGCCAACCACCAGTATTCGAACTTGAACTAAAAAAAGCAGCTGCTGCTCCACTTCAAAAACTTGAGGTGACTGATCCAAATAACCCAAACAGGAAGATGATCCTCGATAAGAATAAATTAATCGTACCGACTGTGAATAGTTCACAACGTGCGATGAAATACACGGTTTTAGCGGGTCAAAATGAAATCGATATTACAGAAATTGATGACTTCCTCCAGATGGTTGAAGGTAAAGCACGTCACTATCCACCTCGTTTCACAGATCGCCAAGAACGTCGCGGTTTTGAAGCTAAATTACGTGAAGTTTCAGCTCAACTTGATACTTTAGCAGCGAAAGATAACGCGTCATTCGACATCTTAATTCGTGCATTTAAAGCAAGTATATTGGGTCGTAACCTTGATCTTGGTTCTGCTTACACCACTAAATCTTTAAAATATGCACAACAAATCCTGAAGATCAACAAAGAAGATGCAGAAGCGAACTTCTGGTTTGGTTTCTCTTTGTCTGAAGGTGGTGGTCAAAAAGAAGCTATTCCATATATCGACAAGGCCATCAAAGCAGGTGTTCAAGAAGCTTATCTCGTAGCTGTTAATAACTACCTCGCATTGAGCCAAAAGAAAAATGCAATCACAACTTTAAAAAATTACAAAGTGAAATATCCTGAAGAAACTGAAGTTGCTGACCGCTTGATTCAAGAAATTGAGAAACAAGGTCGTTACAATGTTTGGCAAATTTTAAACAATCCAGCGAAATCATAATCTTATTTCAAAAAAAATAGACTGATTATTCAGTCTATTTTTTTAGCACTTATTTTTATCTCCCTAAAAATAACGTATGCTCAGCGTTAATGATTCATGCTGACAGTTGAAAATATGTTTATGATGAACAATAAATACATCGGCGTCCTACTGCTCGCAACACCACTATTTATGACAGGTTGCCAAGTCGTCAGTGTAAAAAATCAAGCGCTTAATGTCTCGATCGCGAATGAACGAGATAGCATATTAACGCGTAAAAAAATGAGTGAAGCGAGTCTGAATGTCCTCTCCATGACAGGCAGTGAGGCTGAAAGTTGTTCTAATGATCCAGATAAATGCGTATCTGATCTAAAAAAAATAAAACAAATTCAAGATGAACAACTTTATTCAACTGCAAGTGAAGCATATTTAACACGGGCATTAGCCCTCAATAATTCTTCTGATTGTAATACCAGTTTAATTAATAAATATCAGTCAGAAGAAAAGCAAAAAATTCATCAAGAAAACTATAGTCAATGTCTTGATCAACAGTTAGCAATGCTTGATAAAAGTATTCGTTATAGTTATGCCTATCTATTCAAGACAAAACGCCAACCAAGCGACCGTATTTTCGATAATAGACAAGTTCAAATACGAGATTTCTACAATCAAGCCTTGGCGAAAATGGTGATGACCTATGGTATGCGCTATACGGGTGAAAAAGTTCCCAAACAAATAAAAATTGGTGAAAGCATTTATACCATCAACTATGACCATTACCCTCAGATTGCTAATCAAAAATTAGATAGCCTGCTTTCAAGCTACAATCTCAATTTTAGTGGCTTGCGTTCGATTAACCGTCGGGATGGTTTCGGTGCGGAATTTGTCGCAACACTTCCAGCGCCAGAGCGAAATAGCGATTCAGGTAAATATATTGTAGATCCATTAAATCACGCTTATAAAAATGGTCGCAATCCTAACATTCATCCACCACGTTATCTTTCAGTCACGATGACCGCTGAGCCTGCGCGTCAAAGTAATGTAGAGGATATTCTGAATGACCCGCATTTCACCCTGAATATTTATGATCCTTATGGATTAGATCAATTAAAAGTAGGTGGAAAAGTTTATCCCTTAGCTGCGAATTATTCTGCACCTTATGGTTTGTGGCTTGCCGAAAATAACTTAGGTGCTGCTGCATATTTGAGTTTGATTGATCGTGACAATACAATCACAATGCCCCATCTCTTTATGCTCGAACCCTATAATCCAAACAAAAAAATTATTGTTTTGGTACATGGACTTGCAAGCAGTCCAGAAGCTTGGATTGCATTAACCAATGACATTATGGGAGATAATGTTCTAAGAGAGCATTATCAAGTTTGGCAAGTATTTTACTCAACCAATATGCCAATTTTAGAAAGTCGCTTTCAGGTGAATGCGATCATTCAACAAGCATTTAATTCACTTGATCAATCTACGGCGTCAGCTAAAGATGCAGTTCTGATTGGACATAGTATGGGTGGTATTATTTCAAGATTATTGGTGAGCCAAGCTGATTTAACACAACCTGCATTGTCTCAATTAAAAAATTCTCAAATTAGCCGTTTTAAGAATGAACCTTTATTTAAAGCTCGTTTACAAATCAAACCTGTACCACAGTTTAATCGTGCTATTTTCTTAGCAGCACCGCATAGAGGCACAGATTATGCTGATCGTTGGTTTACACGAGCTGCGCGCAAAGTGATCAAGTTGCCAGGTGCATTTTTGGGTGCATTTGCTGAATCGCTCTCAGATAAAGATATTAATATTAAACATTTTGTCAAAGACTTAGGTCATGGATTGATTCAAAATGGTCCGAGTGATCTGAGTCACAACTCTCCTTTCACCAAATTAACCTCACCTGTGATGCCAGTTAAAGGGTTTAAATTTCACTCCATCATGGGGAATGTGACTGAGAGTAAAGATCCTACTGTTATGTCAGATGGGATCGTGCCTTATCAGAGTGCGCATCTAAAAGGGGCACAATCTGAGATTATTATCAAAGGTGGTCACTCAATTCAGGAAACGCCTGAAGCTGTGTTGGAATTAAGACGAATCCTAAGACTTCATTTGACAGAGCTTGGAATTGCCAAATAACGATTTCCTTTAGCTTTTATCAGCCGATGTATGAAAGATGCATCGGCTTTTTGTTTTTATAGTCCCAAATGACGACTTTTGAATCCCACTCATATTTTTAATTCCCTTCTCCATAAAATATTTGAGAAAAAATGGATAACGATTAGAACAAACTGGATAGCCTGACTCCGTTAATCACTGTTCAATAGATTCAAAGATAAATGAAATCAAGTGATATAAGGAGTTAGACCATGGGATCTCGTAGCAGCATCGAATGGCATGATTTTATTGAAGGATGTATCGATTTTCGACCAGAGGATGGCGTCTATCGTATCGCACGTGACATGTTTACTGAACCAGAACTTTTTGATCTAGAAATGGAAATGATCTTTGAAAAGGTGTGGATCTACGCGTGTCATGAAAGTGAAATTCCAAAACCAAATGACTTTGTCACTGTTCAAATTGGTCGCCAACCGCTCATCATTAACCGTGATGGTCAAGGTAATTTAAATGCAATGGTCAATGCCTGCGAGCACCGTGGTGCTACATTGACCCGAGTTGCTAAAGGTAATCAATCCACATTTACCTGCCCTTTCCATGCTTGGTGTTACAAATCGGATGGTCGTCTCGTAAAAGTTAAAGCTCCTGGTGAGTATTGTGATGACTTTGATAAATCATCACGAGGTCTAAAAAAAGCACGTATCGCAAGTTATAAAGGATTTGTCTTCGTTAGCTTAGATACAACAGCTACAGATACCTTAGAAGATTATTTAGGTGATACACGTGTTTTCCTTGATCTTATGGTTGAACAATCACCTACAGGTGAATTAGAAGTTTTACCGGGTAAATCAGCATATACCTTTGCTGGAAACTGGAAGCTACAAAATGAAAATGGTGTAGATGGCTACCATGTAAGTACTGTTCACTATAACTATGTATCTACAGTTCAATATCGTCAGCAACTGAATGCACAAAAAGGGACGGGACCAAAAGACACACTTGATTACAGTAAATTAGGTGCAGGTGATGACACAACTGATGATGGTTGGTTCTCATTTAAAAATGGTCATAACGTTTTGTTTAGTGACATGCCTAACCCAACTGTACGTCCTGGTTACGCAACTGTGATGCCATATCTGGTTGAGAAATATGGTCAAAAACGTGCTGAATGGGCAATGCACCGTCTCAGAAACTTAAACCTATATCCAAGCCTTTTCTTTATGGATCAAATCAGTTCGCAACTTCGTATTATTCGTCCAGTTGCGTGGAATAAAACTGAAGTCATTAGCCAGTGTATTGGTGTTAAAGGTGAGTCGGCTGAAGCACGTCGTAACCGTATTCGTCAATTCGAAGATTTCTTCAACGTATCGGGCTTAGGCACGCCTGACGATTTAGTTGAATTCCGTGAACAACAGCGTGGTTTCCAAGCTCGTTTAGAACGCTGGAGTGATATTTCGCGCGGTTATCACAAGTGGAATTATGGCGACAGCCCGAATGCTCAAACACTAGGGATCAAACCAGTCATTACGGGTACTGAAATCACTCAAGAAGGTTTATATGTCAATCAACACCAAGTTTGGCGCGATCTCATGTTAAAAGGCTTAAAAAATAAAGCACTTAAACTCACTGAAGATACTTCTGAACCACACGAATGCCCTGCATCACAAGCGACAACTGAGGAGGCTTAATCATGACACAAGCTCTTGTACATCAAGTTTCTCAATTTTTATATGAAAAATCTGCGCTTTGTGACAACTATGAATGGGACGCATATTTAGAACTCTATGATGAAGACAGTGAATACCACATTCCACAATGGATTAGTGACCATGAATACGTCACTGATCCAAACCAAGGACTTTCGTATATCTATTATGAAAACCGTGCTGGCCTTGAAGATCGCGTATTCCGTATTGGAACTGGTAAAGCTGCATCAGCTACGCCCCTTCCGCGTCTCATGCATGCGATTCACAACATCCGTGTAAAAACACTTGAAGACGGATTATTAGAAGTTAAAGCGGGTTGGTCGACATTCTATAACCGCCAAGGTTTAGAAGGCTATTTTTACGGGCATGTCACTTATATCCTTCGTCAACATGAAGACACTTTCCGCATTCGTAAACAGCACACCATTTTGTTGAATGACAAAATTGATTCTGTGCTCGACTTCTATCACGTTTAAGGAGTAAAAGAATGAGTCATTCTGTTGCACTCAACTTTGCAGATGGTAAAACGTTCTTTATCTCTGTGAATAATGATGAGCTTTTACTTGATGCTGCGTTCCGTCAAGGTATCACATTACCTTTAGACTGCCGTGAAGGCGTTTGCGCAACCTGTCAAGGGCAATGTGAAAGTGGCAATTACACTCAAGATTATGTCGATGAAGAAGCATTAACCGAACGTGATCTGGCAGAGCGTAAAATTTTAGCTTGTCAAACACGAGTGCAATCGAATGCTGCATTCTATTTCGATCATGACTCAAGTTTCTGTAATGCTGGTGAAACACTTCAACTCGAAACCAAAGTGACTCACGTAGAATTAGTCTCTGAAACTACGGCAATCATTCATGTAGATGCCAGTCAACATACGCAGAAAATTGATTATTTACCAGGTCAATATGCTCGATTAAAAATTCCTGGTGCAAATGATTGGCGTTCATATTCATTCGCCAATCTACCGAATGAAGGTAATCAATTACAGTTTTTAATTCGCTTACTGCCGCAAGGTCTCATGAGTGATTACCTGCGAGATCGTGCAAAAGTTGGCGATACCATTTTACTCGAAGCCCCTCTGGGTAGTTTTTATCTTCGCGAAGTGGAAAAAGAAAAGCCATTGGTCTTTGTCGCAGGTGGTACTGGTTTATCGGCATTTTTAGGAATGCTAGATCAAATTGTGGAACAACCTCAAATTCCGCCTGTACATCTATATTATGGTGTAAACAAAGAGCAAGATTTGTGTGAACAAGAAAGGTTAAAAGCATACTCAGCCAAGATTCCACACTTTGAGTATCATCCCGTAATCGGACAACCTTCTAATGATTGGACTGGAAAAAAAGGATTTATCCACGAACATTTAGATCAATCGCAATTAAGCGAATCAGCATTCGATATGTATTTGTGTGGTCCGCCACCAATGATCGATGCTGTCAAAAATTGGTTAGCTGATCACCAGATAGACAACGGACGTGTTTACAGTGAGAAGTTTATTCAAAGTCATAGCTCAAGATAATTAAATGAGCTGATGACATTCACTAGGGGCTATCGTTAATATTCACTTCTAACGATAGTCCTTTTTAGTTCTAACGTTTGAATATATGGAAATTTTAAATGCAAAAAATAATTGTAAATGACGTTATTGATCGGGAAAAAATGTCCCCTTTACAATGGACAGTTTTCTTTTTGGGGTTTTTGGTTTTTTTCTGTGATGGATTAGACACTGGCATCTTAGGCTTTATTGCACCAGCATTGTTAGATGATTGGGGGATTTCAAAACCAGATCTAGCACCTGTGCTCAGTGCGGCCTTAGTAGGCATGTCGATCGGCGCTATTATCTCAGGGCCATTATCAGATAAATTTGGGCGCAAGGGTGTCATCGTAATGACGACTTTGTTGTTTTCAATTTTCACCATCATGTGTGGATTTGCTTCTAACACACAAGAACTTATGATCTATCGTTTTATTACAGGGGTCGGACTTGGTGCGGCTATGCCGAATATTAGCACAATGGTATCCGAATACATGCCTCTAAAACGTAAAGCATTTCTGACCGGATTAGCAGGTTGCGGATTTATGTTAGGGATCTCAAGTGGCGGTGTCTTATCTGCGTTCTTATTAGAGAATCAAGGGTGGGCAAATGTCATTATTATTGGCGGTGTAATCCCACTCATTGTATTGGTATTTTTGATTACAAAGTTACCTGAATCACCTCAATACCTCATCAAACAAAATCGTCAAGAAAAAGCAAAACCAATTCTTGAGAAGATTCACGGTCAAGCATTTGATCAAAGTACTGTATTTGTACTACCTGAAGCAGAAGTATTAGATCCTAAACAAAGCCCTGTTAAAATTTTATTTAGCAAATACTTTTGGGGTTCAGCAATGCTTTGGCTGTGTTGCTTTACCAGCCTAATGGTATTTTATCTGTTAACCAGCTGGATGCCGACTATTCTTAAAACCGCTGGATTCACAACAGAACAGTTTAGTTTAATTGCAGCGATTTTCCCATTCGGCGGTGTAATAGGTGCATGCTTTATGGGTTGGTATATGGACAAAGTCAATCCAAATACTGTGATTAAATATTCTTATCTCGCAGCATTTGTATTGTTCTTCGTTGCAGCATTTGTGAGTCAAAGTATTGTTTTACTCGGTATTGCAATTTTCTTAATTGGCGCATTATTAGTTGGTGCTCAATCATCACTACTTCCATTAACAGCACTATTCTACCCTTCAGTGTGCCGCGGTGTAGGTGTTTCATGGATGCATGGTATTGGTCGTATCGGTGCGATCTTAGGTGCGTTCTACGGATCACTGATTTTTACTTTTGAATTATCTCTTGCAGGTATTTTCTATGTCCTAGCAATTCCGACATTTATTTCGTTTATTGCGCTCGCATTAAAAGGACTAAAACAACCTGAATCAGCCAATACTGCAACTGCAGAGGTAACGCAGTAATTTAAACTCAGTCATTAAAAAGCCCCAATCAAGGGGCTTTTTTTTAAACCATTATTTTAAGTGTTTCACTCGGGAGAACCCCATACTTGGCTTTGTATTCTTGAGAAAAACGTCCTAAATGTCTAAATCCCCAATCATAAGCCAATCTTGAAATGGAAATATTTGCATTGTTCTGCAACAAAGCATGATGAATCTGTTCAAGTCTATAGTTTTTTAAATAATCCATAGGACTCATTTGCAGCGCTTGTTGAAACTCACGGTATAAAGTCGATTTTGAAGTCCCCGATATCATGACTAAATCTGATGCGTCCAACTCTTGATCAGCAAAACGATGAATAAAATCTCTGACCACCATGACTGGCTTCGGAAGCTGATACTCTTGGAGCGATCTTAATTCATTGGAATAATTATTGTGCTGGGTTAAAAGCAAAGCCTTAATCAAAAAACTTTCATAATCTTGAGAAAGCAGATTTAAACCATCAAAACGAGAATAATCTTGCCTGAGCGTTAAACATTGTTGAATATTATTCCACCACAATCTTAAGAAGTTATCTTCACTAAATGGCATATCTGGCTCAAAAATCACCTGCTCTTTAACAGGTTTAGAAAGCAAATTGGAAAGTACAGATTTGACACTTTCTTCAGGAATCACCACTTGAAATTTTTTACAATTACGGTGAATGATGAGTTCTTGCTGATCCTGACTAGAAACAATGATTCCATTACTACTATGTGATAAATGAGTTTCTCCATTCATACGCAATGTTTGCTGTCCATAAATAGGCAAACTGATACTGTATGCACCTAGCTGCTGAATTTGAATAGACACATCTGTGCCATAACTGATACAGCCAATTGCCATTTTTTTACTCGGCAAGCGTATACCTGAATAATGAAAATCAAGCTGATCTTTACGAGCAGTTTCTAATTGATGTGAACCACAAATAAGGCTCATTAATCGTTGAGCAACATTCAATTCACGCGATGCGTGACTAAGATCCTTATGTTGGCTGAGTGTGATCATCCTGTTCACCTAGCTATTTTGAATCATGATAAATACTATAAAACATTTTTAATAATAATGTCGAAATAAAGTCTCTTTGCTTCGACTAAATATTTACATATATTATTGAACACAGATTAGTAAATTAAAAAATACTAATTTGGTATCTTATATTACTTAATAGGTATTTTTATTTTTTATAATATTTTCATAAACTTATATTAAAATTACAATGATAAAAAAATTCGATTTTATTTGACATTCAGCGATTATAAAGATAGATTTTTAAATAACGTCCTAAGGATAGGACTGATATAAATAAATGTAATTTTTTTCAATTACCACTATAGCTATTAAATTTTAAAATTATTATTTCTGGTCTGAATATTGCTTCATTTATTTATATCGTAAATCTCATTCCATGATATCAATTTAACACTACTGTCATGGTACGGACTACTAATGAGCCAAAAGGATTCACAATGAACCAGCTTCATTCCTCTCAGCTAACTGGGCAAAATTTTAGTAATGAATCAATTTTCAACAGTCAAAACTTGGTCTTCAATCAAGCAGATTTGAGCGAGACTTGTAAAAATGTAGGGCAAATTTTTAAGCCTCATGCTCTAAAAGTGTTAAAATCAGCTAAAAAATTTAGTGCAAGCATGCACCATGTTCAAACTGGGGCTCTTTCTATCAGCCGCTTGGAATATGGCGCAGATGTATTAATCGAACCAGATCAACTTGAAAAGTTTTATCTTATTCAGATTCCTACTCGAGGCTATGCTGAAATTGAATTTGGTCAAGATAAATTTATTTCATACTCAGAAGTAGCGTCAATTATCTCACCTGACCAATCACTCAGAATGCGCTGGCGTGCTCACTCCCCTCAACTCATTCTCAAAATTTCAAAAGATGATTTTGCACATCATTGTCAGCAACATATCGTGAAATCTGAACAAAAAAATGTAATTTTTAATCCTCGACTTGATTTTACCACTCAATCTGGTGGTTATTTTCTGCAACTTTTGAGAACCATGATGGATGCACTTAAATGTGAGCATCATCCTCTCCACCACCCACTTGCATTTAAGCAGTTTGAATCAAATCTATTTAATGCGCTTATTTATGGACAACCAAACAATGCTTTTTTTAAAGCAAATTCTCATCATGAGAAAAAATTAGCGCCCTACTTTATCAAACGTGCTGAAGCATACATTCACAACCACTTACATGAACCACTCAACATAGAAGTCTTGGCTGAACAATCAGGTGTAAGTGCACGAACACTCTTTGCAGGATTCAAAAACCATTTTGGCATTACCCCTATGGCATATTTACGTGAGCTTCGTTTTGAACAAGCTCATCTTGAACTGATGAATAATGAACATGCCACGGTCACTGATGTTGCATTTAAGTGGGGCTTTACTCATTTAGGTCGTTTTTCACAAGAGTACAAACGTCGTTATGGCGAGCTGCCCTCATCAACGCGTAAGATTACACAAAATTCACTCTTCTCTTAATTTTATGTCTGTCAATAAAAAAGCCTGTGAAATCACAGGCTTTTTCGATTAGAAATGATGAATGTATCGAATTTGGAATCGATCGCCTTCAGTTCTATTTTTTGCATCATTTTCAAAATATGCATTTGCGACTACATGATTTTTTGGCGAGTGGCTATACATAAGTCCAGGTCCAACTGCCCACACACTTTCTTTGCGACCATCGACTTTTACACCATCAACTTTAGTATCGGTAAACTGTTTTAAGTAATATCCACTTAGACCCAACCGAATCTGATCAT
The DNA here is from genome assembly GCF_013417635.1 of Acinetobacter sp. YH12239. NCBI lineage: Bacteria > Pseudomonadati > Pseudomonadota > Gammaproteobacteria > Moraxellales > Moraxellaceae > Acinetobacter > Acinetobacter sp. YH12239. Next base: position 57,325 of record NZ_VPDP01000012.1, read on the forward strand.
GTACAGCATATTCAGATGCTAAGTTAATGTGTACTGCTTGCCCCGCTTGGATGTCATCAGCAGCACCAAAACCATAAGTTGGATCATCATTTTTAAAATTATACAAATAATGAGCGCGTGTCGAAGCTGTCCATTTCGGATTAAACCAATACGTTGCAGCCCAATATGGATTGAAGGAAAATGCATTATTACCCGGATTAATATCACGGTTTTGCTGATATTCCCCTGTCGGCAAATTTATCTGTATTTCTATTCGATGGACAAATTTTGGTCCCTGTTCACCCATGACTGGATCAAACTGGAGAAATGGACCAATCATCAAATCTCCAAATCCACTTTTAGCTTTTAAGGCTTGATTATTTAAACCATCGTCAACACTGATTTTACTTAAATAAGGGATAAGTAAATTCAGACCTAGACTTGAATGAGCAGTCGGTTTATAGGTCGACATGTAACTTAATTGCTCGACAATCACTTGATAATTTAAATCTGTTTTGGGCAGCGGAAGCTTTTGTCCACTCGTATCTCTCAACTTATCACTGTCATAATGTTGAAAATACGTTTGCGAATACCAACCAGGTCCAGCTGGTAGTCCACCATCTAGAAAGCTGGTCATACCCAAATTCACAGTCGGTAAATCATAAGCAAAAACATGTGATGAATTTGCTGTAGTAAACAAGGTTAAAGCACTTAATATAATTTTATTTTTCATGTGTATTTCCCATAAAAAACCACGATTGTTCATCGTGGTTTTTAAAGCAATGATTAAAGGTCTGGATGGCTCGCTGCAATTTGGTAACGACCAGCATGAAACACTAAGGGCTCACCAGCAGTTTGTTGATATTTTTGAATTTCACCGATAAAAATCAAGTGATCGCCACCTTCGTATTGCTGTACATTTTTACAGACAAGTGTAGCAAGTGCTTCGTTCAGTAATGGAACACCTGTATCACATTCACCATGATCAACTGTGGCAAACTTATCTTGTGCACCACGGGCAAAATGGGTAGAAAGCTGATGCTGCTCCTTCGTTAACATATGAATTGCAAAGTGCTCAGCTGCAACAAAATCGGGCAAACTTGGTGCTGTTTTCGACAAGCTCCACAACACAAGCGGTGGATCTAATGACAACGAAGAAAATGAATTGGCTGTCATACCCACTTTTCGTCCATCCGTTCCACGTGTGGTGATTACGGTAACACCTGTGGCAAACTGACCAAGAAGATTACGAATCTCGCGAGGATTACTGATGTCAATCTCTTGCAGATTAATTTTATCTAATACATCCATTTTTAACACCTCAGTTCCATCAAGCCACTTGAGAAACTTGATCTGTTTCTAATAATTCTTTCGCTGCGTTTTCGTCAAACCACCACGGTGAAAAGTTACGTGGATCATCAAAATTATTAACGATCTGAGAAGCTAAATTATGATTTTGAGATGCTGCACCCAGTAGCTCAACAACATGAGGTTGAGGTGGAACCAATAAACTATTTGTCCAGCTCACGACTTTTTCAGCATATGACCAATATTTTTCAAATGTTGACTCCATCCAATCTTCACTAAACGTTTGATTACCGTGTGCTAAGATCGCATCGAAATAAACCTTGCTACATTTAGCCGCATTATTTGATCCTTGACCTGTGATTGGATCATTCACCACCAATGCATCTGCCATACCAAATATTTTTTTACCAGAAGCCAATGTCATGACAGGTTTACGTACCGTTGGCGGGAACCGTCCTGCTAAATATCCGCCATTATCCGTAAGCATTACGTCTTGACAACGCTCATACTCCCACGGCAAATGTTCTTTCAGAATTTCTAAGCTTTTATTTAAATGCTCTTCTGGTGTTTTAACTTCAGCCCAGCAATCCATAGGACCATTAGGAATTCCTTCAAAAACCATAATGTCACATGGACCATTTACTGTAAGCGCAGGAAAACAAAAATACTCACCCACCCCAGGAATAATATTAAAGCTCACTCTCGAGTATGGTGAAATTGGCTTCATTCCATTCACATAAGTCAAAGCCAATGCACGCTGAGGTTTGTCAAAAGTACTACGTTCTGCGTCACGTACAAACTCTTTAACAACTTCACCTTTACCCGCAGCCAAGAGCACTAATTCATACTCGTCAGCCAAATGTTCTAATTCGTTTAGACCGACGTCTTGGAGAACAAACTTGCCTCCACGGCGCTGAAACTCTTCAAGCCAATAAGGCATCTTGACACGTTGATCAACAGATTGAGCATAACGCTCTAATCGCGCACTCCATTTAAATGCTCGTTCACCACTTGCTGGATCAACCAAAGCAAAACTAATACCTTCTACCGCTGGACAATGCTCTTCCCAAAAATTTAGTCCTAAATCACGCTCAGTCTGTAACGCAGTATGGAACATACATTGACTAGACATGACTTTACCTTGACGAATTTCATCAGGAGTTTTATTCGACAAAATCGTGATGTCATATCCCTTATCTAGCAGTCCTAATCCAAGTTGAAGTCCTGACTGACCTGCACCAACAATTGCAATTTTTCTCATCTTTATTCTCCAATATTTAATTTATTCTGCTAAACGTGGTATTGCGGGTTGATTCGTTTCAGGCCCCATGACTGAATACCCACCATCTACCGCATAATCTGCGCCAGTCACAAAACTTGCAGCATCCGACAATAAAAAGGTCACTACATTTGCCACTTCTGCCGGATTACCCAAACGTCCCAAGAGATGATAATCACTTGCTACAGCATCAGCTTTCGCGCGATTTTGTCCACTCACTTCAGAAATCACTCTCGACCAAGTCCAACCCGGTGAAACTGAATTGACACGGATACCATCTGGCGCAAAATCCATTGCCATCGATTTGGTCAGTTGTAAAATTGCTGCTTTAGAAACTGGATATAACCATCGTCCCGTTTGAGCACATTGCGCTGAAATCGAGGTGAAATTCACCACTGACCCTTTATTTTTTTGCAAATCTTCATATACGGTACGCGTTAGCTCAACAATAGACACCAAATTGATATCTAATGCTTTTAACCAATCTGATCGTGGTGATTTGAAACCATCATCAAGATAGGTACATGCCAAGTTCACCAAATAACTGACTTCACCTAGATGATTTCTAATGCTGTTCACCGCTTCCTGAATTGCGATGTCTGACGTTAGATCAGTTTGTATAAACATCACTTCATAAGGATGTTGCGCAGCTATGGTTTTTCCGTAGTCATCAATGTCTAAAATGGCAACTTTAGCCCCTAAATTCACGAGACTTTGAACCACAGCCTGTCCAATCAACGTTGATCCACCACTGACAATGGCAACTTTATCTTTAATATTTAATTCCATTTTTTGCCCCATTTATTTTGATTATTCGATTGGCTTACCAGCACTCGACTCCCAACTTGGCATCAAGCCATTTGAAGGAATATCTTCATCTAAAAGTTTTTTCGCTGTTTCTACACCTGCAACAGGCAATCCTTCTGGATTAAGTAGTCCGATTTGGACAAGTACAGAAGCTTGATCCCAATAAATATGTTCATGACAAAGTTTTGGACCTCTAAACTGAATGACCCCTAACATCGGAATTTCGACATATTTTCCAGTCGGTTTTACACCTGGTAATAACCAATCAATTTCAGTGTCGTGAGTGAAACTCATGATGAATTCATCCACAACCTGAGTAGATCCAACAGTTCTTGAAATTGAGGTGATTTTCATATCTTGAGGATTTTGATGTACAAAATGATATCGATAGAATCGCGCTAACTGGCTATATCCCACACCACCTGTCAACGTTGGAATGTGATTCACATATGGTTGAGCGACCATCGTTGCCATAGTTGCTGGTACATCACGCGTGTCGAACTCATGTCTGATATGCTCTTCCCACAATGCAACTAAGTCATAGTGAGGGCCAACCGTTTCATGTAATGCTGTTACGGTACGTTCATGGGCAAATCGCGCCGATGGTTTGTGATAATGATCGCTGTTCGGTCGTGCAAATGCGTGATCAACACCTTCATAAACATAAGCGTGAATATGTCTAAATTGTGCGCATGCTTCAGTAATTTGATTTCGCGCTTCAGCTGGACAGAATTGATCAAGTTCAGCCATGTGTAACACAAGCTTACCCTTCACATTCGAGAGTTCATCGAGCGCTTTTTCAATGCCTACACCGTAGTAAGCAACCGAACACGCTAAGTTATCAATACGGCATGCAGCCAAATATGCAAGTTTTCCACCAAGACAATATCCGACCACTGACTGACCCGTAGTCGTGTCACACGCATCTAAAGTTGATAAAAAATCTAAACTTTCACGAATATCATTTACACCCTGATCTTCATCATATTGCTGATAAAGTTGAAAAGCTTTTTCAAAATCCTCAGGTGTATAACCTAGCTCAATGTTTGGTGCAGTACGCCAAAATAGATCAGGGACTAAAACGGTATAGCCTTCCTCTGCGAGAAAGTCAGCTTTTGCTCGCATCGCTGCATTAATACCAAATATTTCATGGCACAATACAATCCCTGGACCTTTCTTCGCTTCTGGGACTGCCAAATATCCTGAATAACGATTCCCTGATTTGGTGGTGATCTCAATCGTTTGACCTGTCATTTTTTCTTCCCTAAGACATCGAATATGATCTGATCATGAAATGAAATGCGATAACAAACTGTCCAAAAGATGCGGAGACTATCCAGAGACTGCTGATTCTTTACACAAAGAATTTGCATAAATGGATATCGAATTTAATTATTCAATGAACGAAATTGAGTCGTTGGTTATAATATTGGTTCGACTCATTTATCTTTTGCTAAAAATAGATCTTATAATCGATTTACGCATTTTTTCTCATGCTAAGCTTGAGCAGTACTTCTTCTTTTCAAAATTTAACTACAGGTTTTTTTCACAGATGACTTTAGATCAATCCAATATCGATCTTTCAACATTGACGCCAATGATGCAGCAATACATGACGGTGAAATTACAGCACCCGCATTCGTTAATGTTCTATCGTATGGGTGATTTCTACGAGTTATTTTTTGACGATGCGCATAAAGCCGCCAAAATTTTAGGGATTACGTTAACCCACCGCGGTAAAGCGAATGGACAACCGATACCAATGGCTGGAGTTCCGTATCATGCAGCAGAAGGATACTTAGCGCGTTTAGTTAAAAAAGGTGAAACCGTTGTTATTTGTGAACAACTTGGGGAAGTCACTGGTAAAGGACCTGTCGAACGTGGTGTAGTCAGAATTATTACACCGGGTACATTGACAGACGACGCATTGCTGAATGCCCATCAGAGTTCAAATTTAGTATCCATCTGTATTAAATCTGATGAAATTGGTATCGCCCTATTAGATCTCAGTGCAGGTATTTTTAAAGTCCAACAACAAAGTTTTCAAGCTGAACAACTTCCTCTGGAACTTGCGCGTCTTATGCCAAGTGAAGTTTTGATTGATGAAGATTTCAAGTATCCAGAAGTTGTTGAACAGATTAAGCAAATTCTTGATTGTCCCGTTACAAAACGCCCAAATGTAGACTTCAATCTGAATAATGCGCAAAAAACTTTATGTGATCAATTCGCCGTAAGTACTTTATCTGGTTTTGGAATTGAACATCTTGAGTTGGCGAAAGCTGCTGCGGCAGCTTTAATTCATTATGCCAAAGATACCCAAAAGACGGCATTGCCACATATTCGTTCAATTCGACTTGAACAAAGCTCCGACTTTATTGCTCTTGATCCTGTAACGCGACGGAATCTAGAGATTATTGATCCTTTGTTTGAGCATGGCACTTCATTATTTGATTTGACCAACCAATGCCAAACGGCTATGGGTAGCCGACTGCTGAGTCGAACCTTGATGCAACCAATTCGTGATACTGCATTGTTAGATCAGCGTTTAGATGCGATACAAACCATATTATCTGGCTATCATGAAGCTCCGATTCGTCTGGTATTAAAAGAAATCAGTGATATCGAACGCGTACTCAGCCGTGTGGCATTAGGAAGTGCACGACCGCGTGATTTGGTTCAACTACGTCAAGCCTGTGCTCAGATTCCGTATTTACGCCATGCATTAGCACCAATGACCTCAACACAGCAATCCACTTTAATCAATCAACTGAATGAGGAATTGGGTGACTTTAATGGTTTACATCATCGCCTCATGTCAGCCATTGTGGAAAACCCTCCTGTTCTACTCAGAGATGGCAATGTCATTGCAAATGGTTTCGATCATGAGTTAGATGAACTCCGTCAAATACGCGATCATGCAGGACAATTTTTAATTGATTTAGAGATCAAAGAAAGAGAAACAACAGGTATAAACACACTAAAAATCGGTTATAACCGAGTGAGTGGGTATTATATTGAATTAACCAGAGCGCAAGCAGAACAAGCTCCTGCCCATTATATTCGTCGTCAAACATTAAAAAATGCTGAACGTTACATCACCCCTGAATTGAAGTCTTTCGAAGATAAAGTGCTTTCAAGTGAATCGCGTGCATTGGCTCGTGAAAAACTTTTGTTTGAAATGTTATTGGATGAATTACGTCAAGATATTGCCAATCTTCAAATGATGGCGAGTGCCATTGCTCAACTGGATGTACTGACAAACTTCGCACATCTATCAAGATTATATAATTGGAATCGTCCGGAATTTAGCCCTGAAATTGGAATACACATTCAAGCAGGACGCCATCCCGTTGTTGAATCACTGATTAAAACGCCTTACACCCCAAATGATACTTATTTAGATGTACAGCATCGTATGTCGATTATTACAGGCCCAAATATGGGTGGTAAATCCACATTCATGCGTCAGACGGCGTTAATTACGCTCTTGGCATATTGCGGTAGCTTCGTTCCAGCGAAATCTGCCAAATTGGGACCTATTGATCGGATCTTTACGCGTATCGGTTCAGCAGACGATCTTTCTTCAGGCAAATCTACATTTATGGTGGAAATGACGGAAACTTCTCAAATTTTACATCATGCCACTCAACAATCTTTGGTATTAATGGACGAAGTGGGTCGTGGTACAAGTACTTATGATGGTTTGTCATTAGCTTGGGCTTGTGTCCTTGATTTGACGCATCGCATTAAATGTTTATGTCTTTTTGCAACGCACTATTTTGAATTAACAGAATTAGGCATGGATCCGTGTATTGATAATTATCATGTCACTGCGCAAGAAGTGAATGGTCATCTCATCTTATTGCATAAGGTTCAAAAAGGTCCTGCAAGTCAAAGTCATGGTTTACAGGTCGCTAAACTAGCAGGTATTCCTCAAAACGTGATTAAAGAGGCTCAAGCTAAACTTAAAAAACTAGAGAAACTCCAACTGCAAACCCAACCTGTGCAAAAAGATTTGTTCTCTCAAGATTTATTTTCAAATAGTGAACCTGTAGAAAAAATTATTGAAGTTGAAAAAGTTGTTGAAATTCATCAACCTTCTCAAGTTGAACAACTTCTTTCAGAAATTATTGTAGATGACTTAAGTCCAAGACAGGCTTTAGACCAACTCTACCAACTCAAACAATTACTCCAAAAATCTTAGTTCAAGCACACTCAATCAATAAGCCAGCGATCTGCTGGCTTTTTTTAATCATGATTTTTGAAATCAGAGGCAGAATGCCTGAGAATTTGCAAATTAGTACGATCTCATCATAAATATTACTGATTTAGTAGCATCCCCTATATTAAATATCAAGAAAAGGAATTGTTAGTTTCGTTCAATTTGCCTAAAATACAGCATTCGTTATTAGAACCATATTTTTTAGGTAGCTGACGCCATGACCTTTGTTGTCACTGAAAATTGTATTAAATGTAAGTATCAAGACTGCGTAGAAGTTTGCCCAGTTGACTGTTTCTATGAAGGTCCAAACTTTCTAGTCATTAATCCAGATGAGTGTATTGACTGCGCGTTATGTGAGCCTGAATGCCCTGCTAATGCCATTTTCTCGGAAGATGAACTGCCTGAAGGTCAAGAAGTCTTTATCGAACTCAATGCTGAACTTGCTGAAAAATGGCCAAATATTACTCAGATTGGAGATCAACCAGCTGACCGTGAAGAATGGAATGGCAAACCAAACAAATTGCAATATTTAGAAAAATAAACCAATGAGAGATCAGCTTCGGCTGATCTTTTTTATACCCAATTGGTACATTTATTTGCAATTTATACGCATTCTTGATAATCAATTAGCATAAAATAGAAACTTATTTGCTTTAGTAAAATTTATTTATAATGAAATTAATTTTGAAGGGCTTGTGCTCAATCAGTGCAATATCGTTGATATTGATTGGATGTACGTCCTCCCCTCAAAAAGGACGAACAATCGTCACCAATGATGGTCAACGCATATATATTCCACAAGAAAAAATAACCTATGAACGTCCAGCGCGACCAAAAGTCATGCCGAATTCTTATCGTGTTTGGCTGATGCAAGGAAATAATCAAGCTGAAGCACGAGAATATGAACAATACTTAGAACGTAATAATGTTGGCAATATTATCCCAAGTTTTGAACTCTTTAAATCGGCACGTGCTTGGCAAAAATGTGGTAAATCTGAATATATGGTTCCGAACCGTGAGTTATGGTCGAATCAGTTAGCGACATTGAAAGTATTTAAATATCTCGTTGCAGCAAGGATTCTAACTGATTTTGAGGTTACATCTGTATATCGTGACCTTCCATTAAATCAGTGTGCTGGTGGCGCAGGTTCGTCTCGACACTTGTATAACTCAGCCATTGATTTCAGAATCGGTCCTGAATTTCCTCAGGCTGAAGATTATGCCTTCATCGAAAATTCTAAATTTAAATTGTGCCAATTTTGGCAAAATTATGGTCAAAGCTTAAATATGGGCTTAGGTTTGTATGCGACTGGTCAAATACATATTGATACTCAAGGTTACCGTACTTGGGGACCTGATCTGACTCGAAATACATCTTTATGCCATTACTAATTTTAGATGATCAGATTAAATTAAGAGGTCTTTGACCTCTTTTTTTGACTGATTTTTCAGCATCAAAGCATCAGAAATTTGCACATTCACTCGAAACGATTACAATGCACTGAACTCCCTAAAGGTACTCAGTTATGCAACAACAATGGTCAGATATTGATGCTTATATTGAATCTCATCTGATGCCAGAAGATCCAATTTTAACTCAGACTCTACAAAATACAGCTGATAAGGGTTTTCCTGACCATCTAGCAGTTGCTGCTAACCAAGGCATGTTATTACAAATGTTGATTCAAATGAATCAGTGTAAGCGTGTGTTAGAGCTAGGAACCTTTGCGGCTTATAGCACCATGTGGCTAGCAAGAGCCCTTCCTGAGGATGGATATATTCTCACGATCGAAGGTCGTGAAACACATGCAGCACTCGGTCAAGAAAATATCGACAATGCGAAATTAAAGCAAACGGTTGAATTAAAAGTCGGTCGCGCTGCGGATATTCTCAAATCTTTACCTGAAAATTTTGAGCCATTTGACTTTATATTTATTGATGCTGATAAACAAAGTTACCCAGAGTATTTAGAACTATCACTTAAATTTTCACGCTCAGGTACCATTATTTTTTTAGATAATGTGATTCGCGCTGGTGATATTCTGGATGAAAAAAATGTCAAACCAAGCATCGAAGGTATTCGTGAAATGTACCGCCTCATGCAGAATCATCCTCGACTACTGTCGAGTACAGCCTTACAAACGGTCGGCAGTAAAGGACATGATGGTTTTGCACTGGCGATTGTCAAATAAATCTTACAAATAAATCTTAATACTAGTCATTAGTATCACTTAAAGGAGTATTCATCAATTTGAATACTCCTTTTTCTTGCACTAAAGCCCTGAAAAAGTTATCCCCGATTCCTGTTTGTATTCCTGTGGATAAAAATAAAATATTATGGCAAATAACTGATTTTCATGTATTTTAATTAAAAGATTATAAAATAATCAAACCAGATAAGCCTACTATTCTAAAAATTTATCCACCTTCATTCAGTAAAGTTGAACCAATATTTATCAAGTAAAATTAATCAAAATTGATTGATCATTTAGCAACCAACAATGGAACGACTGAATTTCTAAATATATTGGTCGTAATACTGCCCAAGAAAAATTGTTTTACTTTACTGCGACTATAAGCGCCTAGCACAATTAATTGAATTTGATGTTGTTGCTGATAATCTAAAATATTCTCAGCGACATCTCCAAAACGGTATTCAACAACCACATCCAATCCAGCTTCACGTAAATACAGAGCTGGGATATCAAGAATTTCGGGATGATCACCCACATAAAGCAAATGACACTGAAGTGTTCTTAATAAATCACTTTTAGCAACACGATGCATCATTTCTTTACAAGTCTGAGAATCTTCATAGGCGAAAATAAAACGTGTTGGTGGCTTAAAGGTTTCACCAACAGTTAAAACCGTACAACGAGCACCACGAATAAAATTCTCTACATTACTCCCTAAGCTTTTGTGTTTTTCCGCGGAGCGCTCACCTACTCGACCAATAATCGCAATATCATTTTCATTTAAAACATTGAAACTCTGTTCGAGGAAATCGCCTTTTTCTTGAATTTTTATCGGCGTAATACCATATTTTTCTTCAATCACTTCTGAAATATGTGAAAGAAGATTATTACTATAATCTAAAGCTAATTCACTTTGTTTTTGTTCTAATTCCGCGAGTTCTTTTAAGAGCATCGCATTACTTTCAAATCCAATCACACCACTAATTTCACCCAGATGATAACTTGCAGGATAGTAATCTAAAACCTGTAAAAGGACTAACTCACGTTTAGTTCGATCCGCAATCCAGGCTGCTGCTTCAGCTAAGGCATGAATACATGGGGATGAATCAATACACGCAATTACACGGTTCATGATTGCCTCACTTTGACATGATGTCTGATTGTTCTTTTCTTTAAACTATCATAGCTTTCGGGCAAATGAACATGGTTTATGTAATTTAATTCAATCTTTCGCGTTACGAATTATTCACGCATTCGTATAAATTGAGCTGGATTCCCTGCAACAACTTCTCTTGCCTGAATATCCTTAGTCACCATACTATTCATACCTACAATCGCCTGTTCATGTATGGTCACGCCATCTTTAACACCTACATGTGCCCCTAACCAAACATCACGATGAATCTCAATGCCTTTTGAGCGTACTGCTTGCTGGTAAATAGGTTGGTCTAAACTCATGCCATGATCAAAGGCATAAAGATGACAATAAGCTGCGATCCGTACTTGGTCATGAATTTTAATCCCAACGCGTCCACCATCTAAAATACAATGATGATTAATGGCGACTTCAGACCCAATTTCTAAAGGACCATGCAAGGTACAATCCGCGGCAATAAAAGTATTATCCCCAATAATAATCTTTCGACCACGCTCAGCAAAAATATGGGCTAAAGGGGAAATGAAACAATTTTTTCCAATTTCAACAGTCTCCATATCCATTAAATAGGCCTGATAATCTTTTTGCCAAGCTTCTGCCCATTCACGATGCTTTGCCTTGAGTGACCAATATAACCAAGGCATGTAATTCAAACGATGTTTATGCTGTTCTCGGTACTTGAGTAAAGGATCATGTTCCGTCACGTTCGACATCCTCTATATTCAATTGCTCACGTCCACGAGTCACATCTTGGACTTTCAGTTTAAACGGCTCAATTTCATGAATTTGCATACGTGCAGTAATCAATACTCCAGAGTCAACATATTCTTCAATATATTCAATTTTTTGTTGATTTAACTCATATTGAAAAATAGACCACTCATTAAATTGGCATTTAAAATTTACAGTTTTCTTTTCGATGAGTTCAATTTTTTCGACCTGTAATAAGCATTGCCCTGCTACACCTCCGTATGCTCGTACCAAGCCTCCAGTTCCGAGTTTGATACCACCATACCAGCGGTTCACCAATACAATAATATTAGTCAACTCATTCCCTTCAATCGTTGCAAGTATGGGTCTTCCAGCTGTTCCTGAAGGTTCTCCATCATCATTAAAACGGACTTGATGCCCAATTTTCCATGCCCAGCATTGATGGGTCGTCGAGGCATCAAAGTACTGGTTTAAAAATTCTTTTACATCCTGTTCATTTTCTACAGGTGCGGTGATCGCCTGAAAACGGCTTTTCTTAATATCTTCTTCATAGATATAAGTCTGAGCAAGAGTAAATGGCATGGTAAATTACAACGATTGAACTCACATACATTATGCGTGATTCAATCATATTAAAAAACCCAATCAAAAGATCATTGATTGGGTTTTAAACAGACTGAAAAATAGAGATTATCGTTCGCGTAACGCTTCTTTCGCCTTATTGAATGGCTTCAACAGGTATTCAAGAATCGTTTTTTGACCTGTCTTGATATCGACCGTTGATACCATACCCGGCGTGATTGGGAAAGCTTGCCCAGCTTTGTTATAAAGCTTGTCTGAATCAGTACGAATATACACACGATAATAGAATTGATCTTGTTTAACTTCATCACGAAGCGTATCAGGAGAAATGACTGTTACCTCTCCTTTCAAGCCACCGTAGATTGAATAATCGTAAGCAGTGATTTTAACTAAAGCTTCCTGTCCAGGATGAATAAATGCAATATCACGCGGTGAAATTCGCGCCTCAATTAAAAGTTGTTCATCCAATGGAACAATGGTCATCAACTTACCATTCTGAGGAATAACACCACCCAAAGTCATCACATCAATTTCTTTCACTACACCACGGACTGGTGCTTTAAAGATTGTACGATTCAGACTATCCGATTTACCTTTGATCACTTGTTGTTGAGTTTCAACATCAGTGCTCACCTTGGATAACTCTTCACGTGCCTGAACATAGTACTGATTGCGAATATCGTTAATTTGGTTGGTTAATTCATTTGCTTGACGTTTTAAACGTAAAACTTCAACCTCACTCGCAGCACCTTTGGCAACAAGCGGTTCTGTCATTCTCAATTCTTGCTGAACTAACGTAAGTGCTTGAGTTAGGCCAGCAATAGACTCTTCCATATTGGCACGTCTAGAACGATAAAGCTGAGTTTCTTCAGCAACCAATTTTGGAATTTTTTGAACTGATTCTGGAAATACCAGTGGACCACCATTCACTTCCGCACGTAAACGCGCAGCTGTTGCTTGCGATGACAGTAGTAACGATTCTGATTCACCCACATTTGAAGCAAATCGTGTCGGATCAAGTTGAGCAAGGGTTTGCCCTTTTTCAACAATATCACCTTCTTTAACTTCAAGTTTGGTTAGAATCCCGCCCTCTAAAGATTGAATCACTTGTTCCTTAGAAGTTGGAACCACTTTACCTGTACCATTAGAAACTTCTTCAAGTTTAAAAATAGCTGCCCAAATAATGAGTGCAAGCAAACCCAGACCAATAATCCAAATAGTAATACTGACCTTCGGTAATGGTGGCTCTAACTGAGACACTTTTAATGAACGTTGTTGTTTTAATTCTTCGCTCATGATTTAGCCCCTGAATTTGCTTGTTGCTGGCCAGAATTATTTAAAATTTGATCACGTGGGCCATCCATAACGATACGACCATCATTCACCACAATAATACGATCCACTAACTCTAAAACTGCACGGCGGTGGGTTGCCACAACCAATGTGCGATGTCCAAGCCAGTTCTTCATATGATCAATTAATTGTTTTTCAGATACATCATCAATCGCAGCTGTAGGCTCATCTAACAACAGAATATTTGGCTGACAAATGAGTAGTCTTGACAATAAAAGTGCCTGACGTTGTCCACCTGAGAAGCCTACGCCACCTTCTAAAATAATATGATCTAGTCCTTCTTTCTTTTCTTGAATGAAGTTGAGTGCACCTGTTACAGCAAGTGCTTTTAGTAAATCATCATCCGTAGCTAATGGTGCGCCTAACGTTAAATTTTCTCTGACTGTACCAAAGAATAGGTGCGCATTTTGATTCAGCAAACCTACGTCACGACGAACGTCCGATGGATCCAACAAGGTAATATCAATATTATCTAATTGAACTTTACCTTGAACTGCAGTTTGCATACCTGAAAGTAATTGAAGAATGGTTGATTTACCTGCACCGTTACGCCCAAGAATCGCAATTTTTTCACCTGGTTTAATTTCAAGTTTAGGAATAACAATACTTGGTTTAGGATCTTCTTCGCCGTATTTAAAGACCACACCATTTAATTCATAATGACCATTGAGTACTGATCGCTGAATCAATTGTGAACGCTCAGGATGGTCAACCTGTTTACTCATTAATTCATCAAGACTTTCTTTCGCTGTTTTAGCTTGCTGATAACGACCAAGGACACCAGTAACCTGTGCAATTGGCGCTAGCATACGTGAAGATAGAATCGAACATGCCACTAACGCACCAGTGGTCATTTCTCCATCCATTACTGCGAAACAACCCACCAACACCACAATTGCAAAGGTCAATCCCTGTAATTTTTGAGTCCAGAGATTCAATACGCCTACAATTTTACGTTGTTTCATGCTGATAGAAGCTGAAACATCATTCATGTGATTCCACTGATTTTGAAAGCGGGACTCTGCACGTAGCAGTTTAATATCTTCAATACCTTGAACAGCTTCAACGAGAATCGCATTTCGTATTGATGACTCACGCATACCCTCTTTAGCCAATTGCGCTAATTTTTTTTGCGCCAAAAGCCCTGGAATAATCATCAGCGGTACAACCACCAAAATTACCCAGAAAAGATTGCCACCAATAAGCCAAAAAATACCAAGAAACAGGAAGAAGAATGGTAAATCAGCAAAGGCGGTAATTGTTGTAGATGTTACAAGCTCACGCACACCTTCTAATTCACGAATTTGTGAAATAAACGTTCCCGTGGATTTAGATCGTTCACTATTTTTAATACGTAAAGCATGACCAAAGACCCGATCCGAGACTCTTAAATCAGCACGCTTACCAATCATATCTGAAAGAATTAATCGTGAGTATTTCAATGCGAATTCAAAGATTGCAGCAAGTAATACACCACCTGCCAGCACCCACAAGGTGGGAATAGATTGTGCTGGAATAACGCGGTCATACACATTCATCGAGAATACGATTGTCGCGAGTGCTAATACGTTTGCAAGCAATGATGCAAACATAATATCGATATAGCGTTTCCAATCGCGTAATACAATTTCCCAAAACCAGTTTTTTTCATATGGTTTAATGTATTCGTCAATACGCGCATCAGGTACTGAGGTTTCTGGTCTTAAAATATAGACTGAGTCGATGACATCTAATAATGTATCTACTGAAAATGTCTGCGCTAACCCTTCATCACCGCTCAGTTGAACACTTGCGTTACCTTGTGCATCTGCACGATCAATGACGCCAACTTGCCCATCTTTAAATCCGACCAATACCGGTAAACGCCACGGATTTAAAATATCAGGGCTAAAATCCACTTTACGGACATGTAAACCTACTTGGCGTGTCATAATTGCCAAGATGTCATCGACTGACTGGTTCTGATTCCAATTTAGTTCTAAGCGAATACGTTCAGCAGATGTTTCAATTCGATAATGACGTGCAACCGTCAGGACACCTTGTAACCATGGTTGATAATTTATTCTTGTATTCATGGTTTCAATTCTACCCCTTGAATGGTCAAATTATTAAGTTGATATACATCGCGGCTCTTACCAGAAGCGGCAATATATTGAACTAAGTTTTCATAAATATCATAACGTGCCGTTTCAATATCTGAATTTGAACGGTGAATCGCTTGCTCAGCATTTAAAAGATCAACAGCTGTACGAGTGCCAAGTTTATATTGTTCTTGATATAACTCTTTCGTTCTGACTGATGTCGCTTGTTGATCAATCAATACTTTCATTTGTCGCTGTTTATTTTCTACTTGCTCTTGAGCACGACGTATTTCATCAATTGTTTCTAAATAAACTGCATTTACTTTTGCTTTAGCAGCTTCTTCTGCAAAGGATGCCGCACGATTACGTGAACTAATTGCACCACCTTGGAAGAAAGTACTATTTGCTTCAAGCATAATAGAGCTATCTGTTCCATCGTCTTGATTGTTATTCGGATTACGTCCGTTGACTGCTTGACTTAATGTACCTTTAACATTTAACGTAGGATAACGACTCAATTGAGTTTGTTTTTTTTCTAATTCTGCAACATCAACTTCAGCTTTGGCAGCCATCATTTTCGGAATTTCGTTAAACTTTGGCTCTGAATAAATATCTGAAGCCTTAATTAAACTCTCAGGAATTTCCCAGTTATATTTTGATATATCTGTTCCCATCAAAGTTCTAAGACGTTGTTTAAATACATTGAGCTGTGTTTCTTGCAGAATTAAATTTGATTGTGCAGATTCATAATATGATTGCGCTTGAATTGGATCGGCCTGACTACTGATACCTGCCTCTGCACGTAAGTTAGCAATTTCTCGGATTCGTGATATACCAGCAATTTGCTCACGTGCAATACGTGTAATTTCTTCATATCGCTTAATATTCACAATGGCAGAAGCCACTTCAAGAGCAATTTGGTCAATTGTGACAAGAACTTGAGCTTGGCTAAACTGTAACTTGGCTTCTTCTGTACTAACTAGTGATTTTTGTTTACCAAAGTCAAAAAGTAGTTGTGTCGCATTAACATTAAATAATTGACGCCCTCTTTCTCCTGAAGTCATATCTCCAGTTGAAACACCTGCACTCAACTGTGGGTAATAACCTGCTTTAGCAACATCAATAAATGCATTTTGTGATGCGAGTGAAGAAACACTTTGTGTCACTTCAGGATGTCTCGCTACTGCGATCTTAATCGCATCGTATAAGCTTAACGTTTGTTTATCAGCCGTACCATTCACAAGTGGCATCATAGATACTGGAGCACTTGGCGATGCTTGTGTCGTGATCACAGGCAATTGTTCAACCTGTTTAGGATCAAAGCTAAAATCACTCAGTTCATTTAACTTAACTTGTCTAAAGTCATCATCAGCTTTAGGTTTAAAAAACTGATCCATATTTGATTTTAATGCAGTTAAACTGAATTTTTTCTTTGCTTGCGGTTCAGCATTCACCGTATTGTATTTTTGTTCAGATACGACTTGATCAGCTTTAGGCTTAATATTTATAACTGGCTTAATCGACTGCGATTGTTCAGATATTTTCGCCTTTTGCTCTATCGGTTTTGAATAAACAATTGTGGGTTTATTTACAGCCAAAGCGCTAGTCGGTTGTTGAACGATTAAATTTGGACGTTCAATTACATTCTGTGTTTCTATCTTGTTATGTGAACCTGATTTAAAAGGCCAAAAAGCTTTGGCTTTAGATACAAGACTCTGACGATGCTCAACTTGAGCTACTGTTGAAGGTGGAGCTTGTAGCAAGTTGTTTTGACCGTTAATTTGTTGATCATTAACAATCTTCGGTTTAGGTGTACTAGACACTTTCAATGAAGATTCATTCACCGATTTTTGTAATGTCGGTGTCAAAACTTTTGTATTTGAAGCATTGCCAGCAGCTTGGTGATGACCCTCATCCAGCTTAGTTTTATCTTTGCCTATATTCCCAATAAATGAAAAGAGTTTACTTTTTGGTTTTTCTGTTTTGTCTTCTGAAACTGATGTTTCATTTTCTAGTAATTTTGCGTGTTGCGCCTCAATTAAAGATTCTGTTGGTTGATTATGAATCTTTGGTTTAAGCGGTTTTAAAACCTGACGAGTGTCCTTAGTAGCAGGTTGTACAGTAGATGAAATAGTAGGTTTTAGAACATTTGGCGCTGAAGCCTCTTCAATATCCTGCTTTACCTTAGGCTGCAATACTTTTGGTTCAGATACCGCTTTTTCACGCTTAACAAATGCAAAGAAAGATTTCTTTTGTGTCTTTTCCTTCGACTCATTCTGAGACTGCGAATTAGATAAAGGTGTAGTGTTAACTTGAGCAATTTCATTTTCGACTAGGTCGTCTAAATCAGGAACTCGTTCAATAACTTTAGGAACAAGAACCTGTTCTTTCACTTGCTCTTTAGAGATTTTAGATTTCGATTGGAATAATTTAAAACGTGGCTTTTCAAGCTGTTCAGGTATATCTTCAACAGTCTTTTTTTCCAAACTAAAGTTGATTTTTGGTTTTTGTAATTCTGCTGATAGTGCACGTTGGGTATCGTCAATTGCTAGAGGAGCGATTGCATCTTCAGCATGTACTTGTGTCGTACATAAACTGATCGCAAACAGCGTGATATACCCCATATCCTTCTGACTTAATTGATGTTTAGCCACTTGTAATCTCTATTAAAAAGTGTGAACTACGCCACATAAAATCAATCGTATTCTACAATGATTTTTATATTATTTCTGCGTCAATTGTAAACTTACGATTTGTTTGAGTTAATTTACAGTCTAAATATCTATAAAACAACATTATTTTATAGATATCACACTATTTTTTTAAACCGTGAAATCATCACCTAAATAAACTTTACGGACAGTTTCATCCATCAGTACTTGATCTGGTGTTCCTTCCGCAATGACAGATCCTTCGCTGACAATATAAGCATGCTCACAAATCGCGAGCGTTTCGCGAACGTTATGGTCTGTAATGAGCACACCGATACCACGTTCTTTTAAATTGCGAATGATGTCTTTGATATCACCTACAGAAATTGGATCTACCCCAGCAAAAGGCTCATCAAGGAGCATAAACTTAGGATCGGCGGCTAATGCTCGAGCGATTTCAGCACGGCGACGCTCCCCCCCTGACACGCTCATCCCCAAAGAGTCTTTAATATGTGTAATTTTAAAGTCTTCTAATAACTCTTGCAGTCGCTCTTTACGTTGTTGCTTATTGAGATCCTTGCGCGTTTCAAGAATCGCCATAATATTATCTGAGATACTTAATTTACGAAAAATTGAAGCCTCTTGTGGCAAATAACCAATTCCATGACGAGCACGCTCATGCATTGCAAGGTCTGAAAGATCAAGATTATCTAAATAGATTTCACCTTTATCCATTCGAACCAGTCCGACTACCATGTAGAAACTCGTCGTTTTTCCCGCTCCGTTCGGACCAAGCAAACCCACAATTTGACCACTCTGCATGCTAAATGAAACATCTTTCACCACCCAGCGTTTACTATAAACTTTGGCAAGATGTTTAATTTTTAATGTTTGGATTTGTGATTCATTGACACTCATTAATCACGTACTCCAGAGAATGATTTTGAGGCAGAAGGTGGAATGATAATTTGCACACGACCTTTCGAACTGCCTGTGCCACTACTGCCACCGCCTACAACTTCGATATCACCCTTATTCATACTGTAACGCAAAGTGTTCCCACGAATACTTGCGCCATCTTGATACAAATATGCATTGCCCGACAAAGTAATAATGCCTGTATCAGCGTTATATACAATTTTAGAGGCTTCACCACGTGCAATGCCACGTTTAGACTCTAATTGCTGTTGGAACTTTGCTGGAGAACCTGACGCATTTACCGAGCTAATTTGGCGATTGGCATTGAGATTAGCAATAATAGAAGCTGCATTTAACTTGAAAGTACCTTGTTCAACAGAAACATTCCCCACATAGGTCGTTATACCTGTTTTGTCATTATAGGTCGCACGATCAGCTAAAAGCATGATGGGTTGATTACGATCGCTTGGCAATGCAAATGCCATAACAGAAATAGAACTGAGTGCCACCATTGCTATTGCTTTAAGCATTTTCGAACCTGATAAATAAGAAGGTTTAGTTTGGTGCATACTTTCCTCGAATATTTTTAAAATCGTACTGACCTTCATTCAAATCTGCTTCTAAGCCTTGGCTGACAAAATCTGCATTTGGTGTTTGTACAGTAACTTGCTCAGATGTTTCAAGCTTTCTTGTTTTTGGATATCCTGTAAGCGCATCGGTTCGAAAAACCATTTTGCCCATTTCTCCTTGCTTGATTGCAACAACATCTCCAGATAACACAATCTTCTCATTGTCATTGAAACCATGTGCTTGTTTAGCATAAAACGTAGCGTCTTCTACATTATCAGTAAACATGCTGGCATTTAAATTCTGCAAGCTTGATGTTTTCTGTTTCATATCTTGGTTCAGTTCATCCACTGTAGCCTTAACATAAAGCATGCCTTTTTCATCAGTTTGCAAAAGATTAATATTCTTTGCCGAATATGTCATCGATTGAGCGGATGAACCCTCTAATTTTTTCCCTTTACCACTGTAATAATAATAGCCGCCACTTATAGCAGCGACGATAACAGCAGTAATGTATAAAACTTTAGTATCCATAAATCATCAACTATATTCAGCGTTCATATCAACTGCGTATTAATGCGTTACAGCCAAATATTTTTCAAGAAGTTCATGGTAAACCCCTTTTGACAACAATAACATGTCACAAATTTCACGCACAGCGCCACGACCACCATAAGCTTGGGTTACAAGGTCTGCACGACGACGAACTTCAACATGACCATTTGGTACTGTTACTTTCATTCCCGCAATCGCAAAAGCAGATAAATCTGGCCAATCATCACCCATATACAAACAATCTTCTGGTTTTAAACCTAGTTGCGTACAGGCTTGCTGTAAGGCAGTTCCTTTGTCTTCACGCCCCTGATAAACTAAGTCTACACCTAGATCACTCATACGCTTTGTCACAATATTGCTTTGGCGACCGGTAATAATGACAACTTTAATTCCAGCTTGCTGAACAAGTTTCATCCCAAGTCCATCACGAATATCAAATGACTTAATTTCATCACCTGAGTTCGTCAACGTTACAAAACCATCACTTAGAATACCATCTACATCCAAAACCAATGCTTCGATATGTCGTGCTTGTTCTAACAATACATAAGATGCCATGAATTAATTTACCCCAGCTTGAATTAAATCGTGCATGCTAATCACACCAATCACTTGTTTGGCATCATTGACTACTACAAATTGATTGATTTTTTTAGCATTCATTTGTTCTAGCGCTTCAACTGCTCTTGCTTCTTGTGAAATGGTTAGAGGATTTTCAATCATAACCTTTGACACAGCAAGATTAACATCAAAACCTTGTTGCTTATCAATGAGACGTCGCAAATCACCATCGGTAAATATACCTAACAGAACATCATTTTCATCCACAATTGTGGTTAATCCGAGACGTTTGTTTGATATTTCATATAGAACTTTATTCATTGGTGTATCTGGTGAAACTTTTGGTAGAGATTCACCCACATGCATCAGATGTTTAACGTGCAACAGTAATCGTTTACCGAGTGCACCAGCTGGATGCGACATCGCAAAATCATTTGCAGTAAATCCACGTGCTTCAAGTAAAGCAACCGCTAAAGCATCACCTAAAGCTAAAGTCGCTGTCGTGCTTGAAGTTGGTGCCAAACCTAATGGGCATGCCTCTTGAATATGACCAAGTGTGAGCGCAACATCAGCGTTCTGTGGCATTGGTCCACGGTCATCACCTGAAATTGTAATTAGTGGCACACCCAAATGTTTGATGAGTGGCATTAACATCATGATTTCGTCACTTTTACCAGAGTTCGAAATCGCGATCAGCACATCTCCACGCACTAACATCCCGAGATCACCATGGCCAGCTTCACCTGGATGCATAAAGAAAGACGGCGTTCCTGTTGATGCAAATGTTGCAGCCATTTTTCGACCGATATGACCAGATTTCCCCATACCAGTGACCACTAAACGACCTTGACACTGTAGGATAATTTGACATGCTTGGGAAAAACGATCATCAATCTGATTGGATAGTACCGATAAAGCTTGACGCTCAATCTCCAAGGTTTCTTTTGCAACCTTTTGAAAATCAATTGGATATATAGTATTTTCAGAATTCAAATCTGGGCACCTTGAGGCTGGATTCAGCCACAATTTCAATCATTAAATTATTCTTCATATATTAACATAAGCATGCAAGTATCTTTTTCTTAAATGTATAAATTTCATTTGCATAGATTTTTTACGCATAAAACTTTGTGAAAGATAAGCCTTAGGTTAAGATGAACCACCATTTTTTTAGCTTTTTGAAGACCTATGCAACCATTTGTTCTATATAACTCAGAGCAACGAAAAAAAGTTGAGTTTGTACCACGCAAAGAAGGACATATTGATATGTATGTCTGTGGGATGACAGTTTACGACTACTGTCATATCGGTCATGCTCGGGTTATGGTTGCATTTGACTATATTATTCGTTTTCTTCGTAGCCAAGGTTGGAAAGTTAAATATATTCGCAATATTACTGACATTGATGACAAAATTATTGCACGTGCGAATGAAAATGGTGAAAGCATTACAGCACTCACTGATCGCTTTATTCAGGCAATGAATGAAGATGCTGCCAATTTAGGATGCTTGGCACCTGATGAAGCACCTCGTGCGACAGAGTATATTGATCAAATGCAAAATATGATTGGTACTTTGGTCAATAATGGCACTGCATATCCTGCGTCAAACGGTGATGTGTACTTCGAAGTTGAAAAATTTAAAAAATACGGGCGTCTATCTGGTCGTAAACTCGAAGACATGCAAGCAGGTGCTTCCGAACGAGTCGATGTTGAAGTTGAAAAGAAACATCCTTTCGATTTTGTGCTATGGAAGCACGCAAAAGAAAATGAACCTTCTTGGAAATCTCCTTGGGGGAATGGTCGTCCAGGTTGGCATATCGAATGTTCAGCAATGTCTACATGTTGCCTTGGTAATCATTTTGATATCCATGGTGGTGGTTCTGACTTAACCTTCCCCCATCACGAAAATGAAATCGCACAAAGTGAGGCTGCAACTGGCGAACAATATGTAAACTATTGGATGCACGTAGGCTTTATCAATGTCGATGGTGAAAAAATGTCTAAATCTTTAGGCAATTTTTTCACGATTCGCGATGTCATGGAAAAATTCCATCCTGAAGTTATTCGTTACTTTATCGTTTCATCACACTATCGTAGCCCTGTGAATTTTTCTGATACCGCGCTTAAAAAAGCTAAAAACACATTAAGTCGTTTTTATCATTCATTTAAAGCATATCAACAGATATATGGTGCCGAAATTAATTCGCAATACGATGAAGCACTCGTTGAAAAGTTTAATGCAGCAATGCGGGATGATTTCAACACATCAGAAGCGATTGCGGTACTGTTTGAAATCAATAAAGAATTAAATCGTGCCGTAAAAGACGAACTTGCTGAACAGGCGGCCATATATTATGCCACCTTGCGCCATCTGACCAATATCTTAGGTCTTGTTCAACATAATGTTGATGAATTCCTAAAATCAGATATTGGTCAAGAAAGCTCATCTTTGAGTAATGATGAAATTGAAGATCTCATTCAACAACGCAAAGATGCCAAGAAAGAGAAAAACTTTGCACGTGCAGATGAGATTCGCCAAAATCTTCTTGATCAAGGCATTGTACTTGAAGATACGCGTCAAGGAACTTTATGGCGACGTGCTGATTAATTCATCAATTAAGTTTTGGAAGTGTTGACAGGGTGTGCAAAATCACTATAATTCACACCATATTGCGGGAATAGCTCAGTTGGTAGAGCACAACCTTGCCAAGGTTGGGGTCGCGAGTTCGAGTCTCGTTTCCCGCTCCAAAATTTTAAAAGCCTCAATCGAAAGATTGAGGCTTTTTTTTATTGACTTAAATTCTCAAATAAAGTCGACCTAGATTAAATTATTGGAATAAGTCAATTGAACACTTCAACAATACAGGTAACAGAAAATTATTTTAAAAAATGAGATTTAAATGAAAGGTTAGAAACCAAAAATTTAGAAATCGATTACTGTATTCATGCAAAACAATAGTTTCAGCTATTATAGTTAGTAATAGTCTTGCACATATTAATTTTAAGGCACTGAAAAATTAGGTCCAAACACGGAATCAGTTCTTAGTAATGCTAATGCATGGGAGGGCTACGCTAATGAAACTGAAATGTTCTGTCAGTCAAGCATTTTCTTTTTAAAGTCTAATCACCAACTAAATAGTTCAACCGTGATACTTACTCATATATGGAAACACGTAGCAAATACAAATAAGCTAGAATACACATTAGCAATTCGTTTTGGATTAGAACATGATGTTCACCACATGAGAATCTATTATCTGCAATAAGCTACCACACAAGAATTTACGTTCTCTTTCAAAAATATTTAAAAAAAGTGTTGTGAAAGAAGCAACATTAATCTTTGCAGAATTTAAAAGTCATGAGTTTAAAACCAGGTTTGGAAAACTTTCGCTATTCAAGATCTGATTGGACTCAAAGGGACTTTAGATGATCTTAATATTAGTGTTGTAATGGCTAGTGCGGCAGTATTACAGATAAAAAATAGTGGAGAGAAAATCAACCGAGCAATGTGTAAATTACTCTTCAACCAAGATTATAATTCAAAAATGCTCAAGGTTTTAGCTGAACAAGGAATTTATCCTGATGGTTAAAATTCACATTTATTAATAGTTAGTATTTTAACTGCTGCATTGTTTTCTACTGGATGTAATTCATCGCCTTCACTTCAACAAGAAGTGGATATTTAAGCAAGTTTTTTACCTACAATGTTACGTATTGATGGAAATATTTTTGCTTTAGCTAATCAAACCTCCCCAAATAATTTAACAATGGAGTTATTCGAATCTACTCTTTTAAAAGCAACTATGCTTCGTAAGTATGAAAAAGAAGCTAAAAATAAGTTCAGTCTAGAAAAAGATCGTAATCCTGTAGAGCTTAACTCTATGTGCTTAATGACTAAATTTCTACTCAATAAATCTTACATTGAAAAAGCTAATTTAAACTCGGAGTTCTATGAAGATATTTATGGTTGGATTAATACCAAAAATAAACTTTGGTCAAATTTATTGAAAGATACTACCGCTGGAACGTTTGAATATCCATGTATCGTAAAACAATCAAATATCCCGAACTAGTTCATTCTTATGTTGCAATTAAGCACTTATAAAGTGCTTTTTTATTGACTTAAATTCTCAAATAAAGTCGACCTAGATTAAATTATGAGAAAGAGAAAAGAGGAACTAACTGACCAAAGTCAAAGTTGCTCCACGCCCAATCACTCTCGAACTAGCAAAGGTTTTCATCTTAAATTCACGCTTTTTTTGATAAAATTAATCACTTTAATGCACTTTTTTAGGCTAAAAGCATGAGATTAAATGCTGACTTCTCTCAACCTGTGATGATTACTCCAGAGGATTACCAATGGATTCAATCCCCAAGAGGCGAAGTTAAACGAATGATGTTTGATCGTGTTGGCTTAGAACAAGCAAGAGCAACCAGCTTAGTTGAGTTCCCTTCAAATTCTCAGTTCCCAGAGCATCAACACCCCTTCGGTGAAGAAGTTCTAGTGTTAAAAGGGACTTTTACTGAAGATGATCATCAGCACTATCCATCTGGATGGTATATGCGAAATCCTCACCTTTCTAAACACATTGTCTCGAGCTTAGATGGATGTCTGATCTTTGTAAAACTCATGCAAATGTCTGAAGAAGAAAAATTAGCTACCCGAATTGATACTCGTGACGAGCGAAACTGGACCTATTTTAACAACAGAAAGATTTGCCAACTGTTTCAATCTGAGCATGAACACACCTTTCTCGAAAAATTCGAAAGCCAACAATTTTTCGAATCAACATATCATAACGGTATTGAAATTTTCATTATTGAAGGTGAATTGGTGATGAATGAACGAAATTATTCAGCTGGTTCGTGGATGAGGTTTCCGACTCAACATCGTATTGAATTCAAAGCAGGTGCTTCTGGCGCTTTGATTTATGTAAAAAAAGATCATTTAAAAAATATATAAACTCAAAAAAACCCAATACATTATTGGGTTTTTAAGCTAGTGCATTGATTAAGACTCATCATATGCGCTTTTTTTCCAGACACCCATATCAATAAGCTTCTGAATTTGCTTATCAATCACTTCCACTTTATATTCGTCGTGATGTCCCTGTTTTTGCTGTAAATACAAATTTTTAGGATATATATTATTTTTATAAATTAATTGTGCGCATTCTGCACGTATATCTTTCATCCAATTGGTCACCTGAGCGTGTGTACGATGATAACGAAGTGCCTCAATATCAACTACACCAGTCACATAGGTAGATCCATTGGTATCATGCTGCTTACCCACTATTTTACCTTTATGGTCCACAATCATAGAAAGACCACCACCACAATCGATCGGTGCTAATGTATTTTCATCAAGATACATTCCACCAATATTAGGTGCTACTACGTACATATTATTTTCTAAAGCACGAGCACGATTGGAGATTTCAAATACATCATTTTCAGTAAATGAAGCTGGTAAAGATGCACGATAGACGACTTCAGCACCATTCATCGCTAAGCCTCGACCATTTTCTGGAAAATTACCTTCCATTGCCATCATGATGCCCAATCGACCAATTTCCGTATCAACTACTGGCCAAAATGATTGAAGCTCTTCGCCATATTTTTTTACCCACTCATCATACAAATCATGAGGTGATGCTGAACGCTCGCATGGCAACAAAGCAGACATTTTGTGGTGTTTTAAAATAATTTCGCCTTGAGGATTTATAATAAATCCGACATTAAACATAATGCCTAGCCAATCATCATTTTTAGCTTTGGCTTGCGCCATGATAAAAACATTATGTTTTTTAGCTAACTCACCTAAACGATCTGTTTCAGGGCCTGGTATATCGATCGCACCATCATCTAAGAATTCTTGAATATCAACATCGAGTGCTTCATCGTTGAAGCCCTGCAATGCTCCCTCTGGGAGAACCAACAGTCTTACTGGAATATCTAAAGAACTCAACCATAATGCACCGGATGTAAGTTCCTCTAAATGAGAGATATTTTTCATAATATCTGCTCTACAACTTGTGCCCCATATTGTTGGAACTAATCCTACTACACCATAAGGTTTGATCATTTTGTTTTCCTCTAAATCCATTCAGTTTTTTTAATGTACTTAAAAATTATCAGTGTGCTGATAATTATGCAAGTTCAAAAACCAAAAAATTTAGAAAATTATTCTTCATTAATTTTTTTCATCCATTTCCTGACGATTCTTATTTCACTTTCACTAAAACCATCGACTAAAGAATCTTCTAAACGATCAATAGCATCACCACAATCTTCCATAAGTTTTTTCCCTAAATCTGATATCTCAATTAATTGAATTTTCTTATTCGTAGAATGAGAAGTTTTGTAGAGAATATTTTGTTTTTCTAATTTTGAGATCATCAAATTTACTGTTTGCGGTGTTAATGAAGCAAAACGTGCTATTTCCGCATTTGTGAAACCTGGGTAAGTCAAAATAATTTTCAAAATTGTGAACTGTGGTGGAGTGATTGAATATTCAGCAAGTACACGCTCCATTTTTAAACGATATACATGGGATGTCTTTCTTAATAAAAATCCAAGGTAACCCGATTCATTATCAAATATTTCAGGTGAATTCGTATTTTTTTTAAACATACCTATTGCCCTTTTATAAAATCATAAATATTATCAGCATGCTGATAAAAAAGTATTTGAGTTTAACTTTGCATTATATATGACTAATGCTGCTTAAATTTGAATACCTAGTCACAGTTTAGCTAAAAAAATAATGGAATAAAAATCAAACCCTTAAGGATATAGGATACGAAAATGCAAAATACTCTAAATGCTGAAGAACCCGCTTCGGTCAAAAAAAATACGAGATACGCTTGGTACGTAGTCACACTATGTATGTTGGCTTATATATTTTCTTATATTGATCGACAAATTTTAGTCTTGATGATTGAACCGATCAAAGCAGATTTAAATTTAACTGATACTCAGTTTAGTCTATTGCACGGTTTAGCTTTTTCCCTATTTTACGCATTTATGGGATTGCCAATCGCTTATTTAGCAGACCGATTTTCCCGACCAAAAATTATTGCAATTGGCATTATTTTTTGGAGCTTAGCAACAGCGGCTTGTGGTCTAAGTAAAAACTTCATTCAACTTTTTCTTTCAAGAATGGGGATTGGCATTGGTGAAGCAGCATTATCACCCGCAGCATATTCCATGTTTAGTGATATGTTCAGTAAAGACAAATTAGGTAAAGCCGTTGGTATTTACTCCATTGGTTCTTTTATCGGTGGAGGGATGGCTTTTCTCGTTGGCGGCTATGTGATCAGCTTATTAAAAGATGCAACGTTTATTGATGTTCCTTTACTCGGCATGATGAAGGCTTGGCAAGTTGCCTTTATTCTCGTTGGATTGCCAGGCGTTTTTATTGGTCTTTTATTTATTTTAACAGTAAGAGATCCGCAACGAACAGGACAAAAACTCGATGCCTCAGGTAATGTCGTAAAAGTTAAATTTACGGATTCATTTAAATTCTTAAAAAAGCACAGTAAGACATTTACTTGTCACTACATGGGCTTCACATTCTATGCAATGGCATTGTTTTGTGTCATGAGCTGGTCACCTGCATTTTATATGCGTAACTTTGGTCTAAGTCCTGTTGAAACAGGTTATATGTTAGGAACGATTCTACTTATTGCAAACACATCTGGCGTTTTCTTTGCAGGCTGGTTAACTGACTATCTGACAAGTAAAGGTCGACGTGATGCTGCAATGTATGCTGGTTATTTAGGTGGTTTAGGAATTATCTTACCGATTATTAGCTATACATTAGTAGACTCACTGTGGTTATCTGTTGCTATTTTTACAGTGGCTATGTTCTTTGCATCTTTCCCAATGCCAACCTCAACAGCAGCTATGCAAATTTTAGCTCCAAATCAATTACGAGCTCAAATTTCTGCAATTTTCTTGTTAATCAGCAGCTTAATTGGTTTAGGTATTGGAACTACTTTAGTCGCATTAATTACCGATAAAGTATTCGGGGATACCAACATGGTGGGTTATTCAATTTCAATCGTAGGTGGTTTCTCAGCGTTATTGACTATTATTTTACTCAAAACAGGATGTAAACATTTTGTGAAAAGTCTAGATGTAGAAAAAGATGAAATGGTCAGATAAGAAGTGATTTGAGCAAAATTACATAAAGCATTTTCTAAAATCTAAGCTCATATTTAGTTTATTTGTAAGCGTCCGCTGAACCCCATGCCTATTTTTTAATTTGAGTTGGATTTCCAGCGATGTGGCAGTAATTCTTCTATTTGGGTCGCTTTATGTGTCGGCAGCCTTTTCAGCACATCACTGAGATAGGC
>NZ_VPDP01000013.1:0-84542 GCF_013417635.1 Acinetobacter sp. YH12239
AAAGTCATTTGAATGATTTCTTCTTGGTCTACGTGTCATAAAATACTCCATATATTGATGTTTATAACATCATTTGGGGAGCAAAATATCACTTATAAGTGTTGTTCAAATTTCCTGATCCACCTCTCCAATAGAAAAACTTGGTAGGTCTGTTTTTTGGAATCATCACATTGAAAATTTAAATTTTTTTGTGTGGGACTATTGAGCTTGACTGCATGATCAGAAGACACGGTGTAAAGGTAAATTTTCTGCTGATCTGGAGATTCAATACTTTTTGTAAAACGATAATGACTGTTGTGCGTCACTTTTAAGAATCCATCAATTAACGATGTACAAATAAATTTTTGCTCAAGTGCAGCTTGATCGATCGCATGCTCTGGTTGGCAAGCTGTCAAAAGTGTTACCAAGGGTAATATCAAATATAATTTATCGTTGTTCATGTGGCCTCCTGTGTCTTTTTAACTGTAAGACCATCATAAATTTGCTAGGTTTATAGATACAGATACACAAATTTTATAAAAATGAGCACAGTTCATGTTTCAGTATCAAATCTTAGCCAAACATATCAAACAGAAAATTTTGAGTGGAGAACTTTGTTCAGGACAGAAGCTCATTTCCCTTCGACAATTTTCAGCATTACATGCCGTCAGTTTAAATACAGCAAAAAATTGTTATACATTATTGGAATCGGAAGGGCTCATTACTGTTAAAAATAAATCGGGTTATTTTGTTCAACATTTGAAATCCAGAAACGATCCGCCAGTGTTGCCTTATCATCGTGAATTTGAAGCTGAAGCAAAGGATATCACTAACTTAGATTTGCAAATTGAAATACAGGAGTCTTCAACCAATAATCGATCAATTCATTTAGGTGCAGTACAAATCTCTCCAAATCACGTGCCTGTAGATGCAATCCGAAAGTCAATTCAACGTGCTTTAAAACACAGTCAACCAGAAGATTTCCTTTATAGTAATCGACAAGGGCATTTGAGATTGAGACAAGCTTTATCAGACCATTGGGCTGAAGATGGGTTTTATATCAATCCAGACGAGATTTATATCACCAATGGCTGTATGGCTGCGTTATCACTCGTGGTTCAGCTCTTGACCAAGGAAGGGGATGGCATTGTGATTCCAACCCCAAATTTTAATGGTCAATTACAGTTGTTAGGGACACTGAAACGCAAGTTGATTGAGATACCTGCAAATGTGGATGGTTTTGATTTAGAACGTCTAGAAAGAGCTATGCAGCACCCCGATACCAAAGCCTGTCTATTGACTGTGAATTATCAAAATCCACTAGGATTTGAGCTTTCAAATCATGATAAGCAGAAGATTGTGCAATTGGCTGAACAGTATCAATGCTATGTGATCGAAGATGATATTTATGCTGAATGTAGTTTTAATTTACAACGACCTTTACCGATCAAACATTGGGATGAAGCAGGCTATGTCATTTTATGCAGTTCAATATCAAAATCATTGTCCAGCGCATATCGAGTAGGTTGGTTTTGTTTACCGCCAAGGCTTAAACATTTACATCGTCAAATTGTCATTCAAAATGTCAGTGTGAATACACCTTTGCAATTGGCTTTGGCTGACCTGATGTATAGTAGAGCCTATCGTGAGCATCTACTCCGATTAAAACCAAAATTAAATCATCAAGTTGATGAATATCGACAAACGATATTAAGCGCTTTTCACGGGATTGACATTGGTTTAAGTCAGCCAGATGGTGGCTATGTTTTATGGCTGCAATTGCCGACACATATTGATGGTTTAGAACTCTATTATGCCGCACGTCAACATGGTATTAACATTGTTCCCGGAGATGTTTTTGGAGAAGAGCGCCGTTATAAAAATTATATTCGCTTAAATGCAGGGCATGAACAGACTCATGAAATTCATGACTCCATCGTGTTTTTAGCGGATTGGGTGAAACAAAAAATGAGGTCATCATCCCAAGCACCTTCTTGAAAAGTTTATGGCGCTAAACTAAGCTTTTTAAAGCAGTGATTTTCATGATCATCAATCATTCCTACCGCTTGCAGATAAGAATAGATAATGGTTGGACCCACGAATTTAAAACCATTCTTTTTTAGAGTTTTAGACAGTTGCAGGCTTAATTCGCTTTGTGTTGGTGCTAAGCGATAGTCTGGCACAGAATGAACTTTGGGTTGATGCCCTACAAAACTCCATAGCCATTTGACCATATCAGGCATGATTTGGCGCATATTCAACCATGCTCGAGCATTATCTCGAATCGCCTTTAGTTTACCTAAATGACGAATTATTCCCGGATCTTGTGCTATTTCGATTAAATGTTCATCTGTAAAAGTCGCAATTTCTTCAATGGTGTATTGAAAGAAATGATGTTGATATCGCTCGCGTTTTTTTAAAACAATAATCCAAGCGAGTCCTGCTTGCTGACCTTCTAAACAGAGCATTTCAAATAAGGTGTGTTCATCATATACAGGAACACCCCATTCTTGATCGTGATAATCAATATAAATCTGCTCATCGGAGCACCAGCTACAGCGTTGAATCGTCATGCGAATGCTCCGAAGTGATCAAATGGTAAAAGCAACCCACTGATCGTTTTGATTGTCCCAAAAGAACAACTCTGCTTGTTCTAAATCCGAAAAATTAATCCAGAAATCTTTACCTGCTTTATCTGCAAAACCAGTGCTAATCAACAGAGCTTCTTCGGTAATTTCCATAATCCAGCCCTGATGGCTTTGTCCATTTAAGACAATACGTTGTTGATTGCCAGATTCTGCAAATTCAACTAGACGATTAATCAAGGCTTCTGACATGAAAACTTCCTAAAAATAAAAACTTTAATTTAACGTAAATAAGGGTATGGATTGACAGGGCCTCGACCGCGACCATCTAAGTAAATTCCATAATGTAAATGAGGGGCAGTATGTCGAGCATTACCCGTATTGCCGACATAACCAATATGGTCACCTCGTCGCACGAAGTCACCCTCATTGAGACCTTTTTTATGCTGATCTAAATGCGCATAATAATGCCAAGAACCAGCGGGTCCTAAAATCCAAATGACTTTCCCACCCAGCTTATTATCGCGCATACTGCGAACAATTCCATCAGTTGCACTATAAACTTTTGTACCACGAGCCGCCAAGATATCAATGCCTTCATGTGTTCGACCGTGACTTCGTGATGCACCCCAAGTGTCTGTCAGTTGTCTCGCTTTTACACCTTGTACTGGGATAGGTAATTTTCGATCCAAAGGAAGCATATGTAAGCGAGCAACGAGGGTTGGATCAAGCGGCGTTTGTTTTGGAGGTTGGCTACTGCAGGCGACAAGTAAAATAGCTACACTTAGGATGATGTAATGTCGCAAATACTTAGTCACTCGAACTCCTTGATATGATACAGCCACACTTATTTGAATCGACTATGTCACAAATTCACGGCTGAGATCAATTTTTTCATCGCAGTTGGAATGCCCATTTCTGTTACAACTTGTGGAGCGAGCCATTCACCTCCTAATTCTGTTTGGAGGTATTCCATCTGGTCGAGATCAATATGGAAAATATGTGCATTCAGCAACCAGGTAAAGTGGGTGAAACTGTGTGAAATTTGAGTTGGTAATTGATTACTCACCAAACCATATTGTTGAGTCAATTGACTAAATTCTGAAGTTTCATCAATGATGGGTAAGGTCCATAAACCACCCCATAATCCTGAATGCGGACGTTGTTGCCATAACCATGTATTTTCAGTACTTCGCAGTAATAAAACATCCGCAGTTTTTATAGGCACTGCTTTTTTTGGCTTTTTAAATGGTAACTCTTGTGTCAGACCCTGCTTTAAAGCTTGGCATTCTGACTGCATTGGACAGTACAGGCAAAGTGGTTTTTTAGGAGTACAAATTGTTGCACCCAAATCCATAATGGCTTGCGTGTAATCATGGTTGCGTTGTTCAGGACAGAGTTGCTCGGCTAATTCCCACATTGCACGTTCATGGACAGGCTTTGATAAATCATCTTCAATGGCAAAGAAACGTGCTAAAACACGCTTAACATTTCCATCCATTATCACGCCGTATTTGCGTAATCCAAGTGACATCAATGCACCAGCCGTTGATCTACCTATTCCTGGCAGGGCCATCCAAGCTTCTAAAGTCTCTGGAAAATGTCCATTTTGACTTACGATTGTGGCTGCTTTATGCAGGTTGCGAGCACGCGCATAATAGCCTAGACCTGCCCAGTAAGGAGCAACTTCATCCCAAGTAGCACGACCTAAATCGGTGACCGTCGGAAAGCGCTCAATAAAACGATCATAGTATTTCAGAACAGTTTTCACTTGGGTTTGCTGCAACATAATTTCAGAGACCCAAACTTTGTAAGGATCATCTGCGACTTGCCATGGCAGGTCATGTCGACCATGTACATCAAACCAATCAAGTAACGCAGTTGAAAAAGAAAACATGAAAATACCATTAATACAATCTGTGCTCAGTATAACCAATCTAGGCAAAGACCTTTTAAAAAAGCATGAAAAAAGGCGCATATTGCGCCTTTTTGGAAAATCAACATTACTCTTGAATAATGCCCCAACGACTATCTAATTTAAGCGGTTGGTTTTTGTAACGAGGAATAATATGGATGTGTAAATGTTCCGACTCTTCATCGCCAAAAACTTTGCCATCATTAAAAGCGATATGAAAGCCTTCCGGATGATGACGGATTTTTAACTCGTTACGTGCCAGTTCTAACAGCGACTGTAAACTTTTACGCTCTTTATCAGTAATTTCAAAAAAAGAACTCACATGACGTAAAGGAATAATAACGGAATGTCCTTTAGTCAACGGCTGATGTTCTGGCAAAATCACACCGAATTCATTTCTATCAATCACATCATATTCATCGTGATTGCAATAAGTACATTGTTCACTCATCCTTACATTCCTCTTATATTTTATCTTCTTTCTTCAATAATCTTAGCGCTAATAAACTTTGAAAGTATATTAATCTAAGTGACGCGACAGTAACTCATACATCGCAGCTAAGCTTTTTTCCTCAGCTTCAGCGTTATAACCGAGATCTACACCATTGGCTTTTGCCCGTTCATCAGCTTGTGGATTGCTAAAACCGTGTTTTGCATCCTCAAAGATAATGACCTCATGCGGCACCTGAGCTGCAAACATTTCTTCTTTAAATTGTGCCACATCATCTAGCGTGACCATACTATCTAGCTCACCATGCAAAACTAGAATTTCAGCTTTAACTTGACCTTGTTGAGCAGGTGTTTGCGCAGATAAATTAGCATGGAAAGTAGCAACTGCTTTTAAGTTCGCACCAGATCGAGCAAGATCTAAGACAACTTTTCCACCGTAACAAAAACCAATCGCACCTAATCGAGTTGCGTCAACTTCAGGCTGTGTAGATAAAGTGTCTAACGCAGCAGTAGCGCGGTGTACAATCGTTTCAGGCTTTGCGAAAGTTTGCATCATCCATTCATTTGCTTGAGAGGCTTCAGTGGTTACCTTTTTGTCGCCGTACATATCAATGGCAAAAGCAGCATATCCTTGTTCTGCAAGTTCTCGAGCACGTTGTTCTGTATATTCATTACGACCCCACCACTCCGGGGCTACAATAATACCCGCAGCTCCTGAAGAGTTTTCAGGTGCGGCAAAATAACCAATCAATTGTGTACCATCTGCCGCTTTATACTGAATTTCTCTTGTTTGAATTGCTGAAGTCATTATTGAAAGTCCTTTCGTTTATGAAAATCAGCAAAGATTAAAGCATAAATGTTTTCCGAAGTGATGAATTTGCAATAAGAAAGTAAAATCAAATGTGAGAATTTATGAAAGATTGGAATATGTAAAACACGTATAAAAGCACGAATGAAAAGAAATAAAAAAAGAAGAAGGAGTACCTTCTTCTTTTCATCAATCTTGTGTTTTCAGTTTAATCTAGTGTTTAGAATACTAGACTTTGCCTCTTGAGATAAAGCCTACAATTGCGAGAATCACTGCAATCACAAGTAAGATAATTGCGAAATCTTTAGATAAGCCTGCTACACCACCAAACCCTAGCAAACTTGCTATCAATGCAATCACTGCAAAAATAATCGCCCAACGGAACATTTTGATTCTCCATAAATTTTTATTAATGTTCATTCAGTATAAGAAAATAAACTGAGCAAAATGTATACAAAGGGTATTTTAACGTAGAGTATTGATATTCTTTAGTTAATCAACTGTAACTGAGATTGATGAAATTTTATGAGAATTATTAGTGATATACTGACTCAAATTTTTGATATTTAGCTGAATCATGAGCACATCTTTACGCCCTGAATTTTGGAAACATTATTCACTGTTTGAAATGAACCAAGCAGAATGGGAGGCACTGTGTGATGGTTGTGGTATGTGTTGTTTGGTTAAATTAGAAGATGATGAAACCGAAGAAATCGCATATACCAAAGTTGCGTGCAAACTTCTAGATTGTCAGACGGGGCATTGTTCAGATTATGAAAATCGTCAGGTGCATGTACCTGACTGTATTCAGTTAACGCCTGAAAAATTACAACAAATACGATGGCTACCTTCGAGTTGTGCATATCGACGTATTAATGAAGGTAAAAAGCTACCGAGTTGGCATCACTTGGTGACAGGCAATAAACAAAGTGTGATTAGTGCTCGAAAATCTGTAGCAGGTCGTTGTATATCTGAACAGCTTGTTAATGAAAATGAAATAGATGAATACATCGTGCGGTGGGTACGCTAGTACATTCAATTGCTAGACTGCACATATTTTGTAATATAAAAACACTTTTAAAATGATCATTGCCGTTTAATCCTTGAGACTGATATTCAAGGATTTAATAAAGGGAAAGACATGTTAAAAGCTGCAAAACTGATTTGTATTGTTGGTTTGAGCGGAATCATAATGGCGTGTCATGCCAATCAAAATAAGGCCACTGAAGCACAGAATCCGCAGGAATCAACAGTCAAAAACGAAAATTCAAAAGCTCAAGAACAACGATATCAAGTTGAAAAAATTGCTCTATTTAATGAACCATGGGCGATTGCAACTTTACCAAATGGTCAACTGTTAATTACAGAAAAGTCAGGCATACTTAAGTTGTTTGACCCACAATCAAAACGTAGTTTTAAAGTGGCTGGTGTGCCTCAAGTTGCTTATGGCGGACAAGGTGGGTTAGGTGATGTTTCGATTCATCCTAATTTCAATAATAACGCTTGGTTATATCTCAGTTATGCCGAAGAAAAAAATGGATTGTTTGGTGCAGTGGTAATCCGAGCGAAATTGGATTTATCGAATATCGAAGCACCGAAACTGACGGATATCGAACGCATATGGGAGCAAGTCCCTAAAGTGTCGGGTCAGGGGCATTATGCACATCGTATAGTGTTTGACCAGCAAGCGAATTTATGGATTAGTTCAGGGGAACGGCAGAAGTTTCAGCCTGCACAAGATATGCAGTCTAATCTAGGTAAAATTGTATATTTGTATGATGATGGTCGTGCTCAAGAATCTAATCCATTTGCCAAACAAGGTGGTGTCTCAGCGCAGATTTGGAGTTTAGGTCATCGTAATCCTTTAGGTATGGCATTTGATCATCAAAATCGTTTGTGGGTGGCAGAAATGGGCCCTAAAGGTGGCGATGAGTTCAATCTTATTGAAAAAGGTAAGAATTATGGCTATCCAATTGTATCTAATGGTGATCACTATGATGGGAAACAGATTCCGAATCATGAAACGCGACCTGAATTTATAGCCCCTAAACTTGATTGGTCTCCAGTGATTTCACCCTCGAGTCTGATTTTTTATAAATCTAACTATTTTCCACAATGGAAGAACAAAGCCTTAATCGGTGGATTATCATCGAAAGCCATTATTGTGGTAGATCCACAATCTGAACCTGTACGAGAAATTCAGCGCTTGGATATGGGGGTTCGAGTACGAGACTTGCATGAAGCGAAGGATGGCACAATTTGGGGAATAGAAGATGGACCGCAAGCTTATTTATTCAAATTAAAAGCAAAACTCGAATCTGAGTAAAATGAAAAATGTTGAATAGTGATGGTTGTTTTGACTATTAATATTGGAATTTGACTATTACATAGTAGACTAGTCAACAGTACTTTGAGATCTATAAAAAATATGTCCGATACACAAATTCCGCTACCTGAACGCTTACGTCCACGTGATTTGTCTGAGATTATCGGACAAGATCATTTACTTGGTGAAGACGCACCTTTACGTCAAATGATTGACCAAGGACATTTACCTTCGATTATTTTTTGGGGGCCTCCAGGGGTCGGCAAGACCACCATTGCGCTATTGTTAGCTCAAGCTGTAGATCGTACTTTTATTAGCTTGTCTGCACTCAACACTGGTGTTAAAGAGCTTCGAGAAATCATTGGGGAAAGTGGCGATCTCATTGTGCCAGTGGTTTTTATTGATGAAATTCATCGCTTTAATAAATCTCAACAAGATGCCTTACTGAGCGCAGTAGAAAAAGGCAAGATTACTCTGGTTGGTGCAACCACAGAAAATCCTTCTTTTGAAGTCAATAATGCTTTGTTGTCGCGCTGTCAGGTGTATACGCTGAATGCATTATCTGAGCATGATATTCAACATTTAATTGAACGTGCACTCAAGCAAGACCAATTTCTGAAAGACCGTCATATTCATATCGAAGAATATGATGCATTAATTCAATTTGCCGCAGGTGATGCTCGTAAAGCACTCAATTTATTGGATCTCATTGCAAGCACATTTGAAGCAGATGTTGAAAATATTGTCACCAATGCCATCGTGGTGAAAGTAGCTCAACAAAATATTGCGAGATATGACAAATCTGGTGAGCAGCACTATGATTTAGTCTCAGCATTCATTAAATCAATTCGTGGAAGTGATCCTGACGCTGCACTATATTGGATGGCGAGAATGTTAAAGGGGGGGGAAGATCCAGTCTTTATTGCGCGTCGGATGTTGATAGCCGCTTCGGAAGATATTGGAAATTCTAATCCTAATGCGTTGTTATTGGCTGGGGAGTGTTTTAGATCCGTTCAAGCGGTTGGGATGCCAGAATGCCGTATTATTTTAGGACAATGTGCAGTGTATTTGGCCACAAGCGCGAAAAGTAACAGCACTTACTTAGCAATCAATAAAGCATTAGAGTTGGCTGAACGTACGTCAAATCTTCCAGTTCCATTGCATTTAAGAAATGCTCCAACCAAGTTAATGAAAGAGCAGGGATATGGTGTAGATTACTTATATCCACATCACTATCCAGAACATTTCGTGTTGCAGGATTATATGCCTCCAGAGCTGAAAGGTACCAAATTGTACGAATCAGCTCGTAATAAGCGTGAAGTCGAAGCAGAGCGTTTACAGCAGCGACGTTGGCAGCAAGAGCAGCAACAACAATAAAAAAAGCCCAGTTCTATGGGAAGCTGGGCGAAAAGCGATTCATCTGGTCGGCAACTACAGTCTCTCTCTTGAGCCACCAACTCCTGTAGTTGCCTGGTATAAAAATATATTAGTTGAACTTAGTAATATTGTAAAAACGATCATTTTAATAAATAGCATTAATTTATTCGATTAATGGGGGTAAATTTAAAAACAAAAACAACAATTGAGTTTTTTAATGATCAATGCCCCAGATTTGTCATCTTATTTAAATATCGATTCGATAAATTAATAGCATTACCAATGAGGAGAGAGCATTGGTAATGCTACTTAACAAAAATAATGAATGCATAACAACAATTTCAAAATATAAAAATAATATCAACAGATACAAAAAAGCCGAGTCATATGACTCGGCTTCATTTTATCTAAATTTTGATTTAGATATCAGAAAGGTCAACACCGATACGTGTAGCAACTTCTTCATAAGCTTCAACTACACCACCTAAACCTTGGCGGAAACGGTCTTTATCTAATTTTTTCTTGGTATCTTTGTCCCATAGACGGCAACCATCTGGAGAGAACTCATCACCAAGAACGATACGGTCATGGAACACACCAAATTCAAGTTTAAAATCAACCAAAAGCATGTTGCCTTGAGCAAAAAGATCTTTTAAAACCACGTTTACTTGGTGAGTTAACTCTTTCATACGCTCAAGTTGTTCAGCAGTAGCCCAACCTAAAGCAATTGCTTGAGATTCATTCACCATTGGGTCGCCCAAAGCGTCATCTTTGAAAAATAATTCAAATGTAGGTGGTGTAAGTTCTAAACCTTCTTCAACACCCAAACGACGGCAAAGCGAACCAGCTGCATAGTTACGGATTACACATTCAACTGGAATCATGTTTAACTTTTTAACCAAAACTTCGTTTGGTGTTAAAAGTTTTTCGAAATGAGTTTCGATACCTGCAGCTGCAAGTTTTTCCATGATAAAGGCGTTAAAACGGTTGTTCACCTTACCTTTGCGATCTAGCTGTTCGATTTTTTCGCCATTAAATGCTGAGGCATCATCACGAAAGACTAAAATCAGGTGGTCTGCACTATCGGTTTCATAAACGGATTTAGCTTTACCAGTATAGAGCAAGGTTTGTTTTAACATGGTGGAACCTTTTTCAGAAAAAATATGCCTAGAACGACTAGGCTGGCCAGTTTTGATAAATCTGGGTTAACAGGCTTGCAGCTTTTTGTTTGTCTGCAAACGCGTTAGTTGAGGTAAACACGGCCAAGGTATGACTCGAACCTACAGATGTCAGTTTAAGCACTAAACTTTCACCATCCACTTGAATTGTCGCGGAATGGGGATTCTTAGGTTGATTGACAAAGTTGTAGTTGAGGCTACTGAGAGTGGCGATTGTGTATTGCCAAATTGTAGCAGAATTTCCGTCAATTTTGATCAACGGATTGCCATTTCCATCAGTTAAAAGTTGTGGACGACCGACAGCAGTTGATTGTTCACTCTCAACAGGATTAGAAACGGTTGGTGCCACATTAGGACGAGGTAGCTCGAAACGATTACCTCGCTTATTAACCATTTGTGGCGCATTGTCTATTGCAAGCTGTTCAACAACAGGCGCTGGATAAAGCGGTGTTGCTGGTCTAACCATTGAACCTTCAGGAAATTTAAGCGGGGTTTGTGCAGTAGATTTTTTATAATCGAGTGAACCATTATCGATACCAATCGTACTACAACCGACCATGCTGAGGGCTGAAAGGGCAAGGGGTAAACCAAAACGTAGTTGCATAGTTGTTAAACTCTTCTTTAAATAATGCTCGCAGCTTTTAATGCATCACGCAGTGAAGCTCGATATTGTTCTGCTAATGGAGTAAGTGGTAAACGGATACCTGTACCAATTAATCCCATTTCATGAAGTGCCCATTTCACAGGAATTGGGTTTGATTCACAAAATAGAATTTCGTGTAAATTTGCAACTTGATCATTAATTGCTTTTGCTTGAGCTGCATCACCCACTAAACCAGCGGCACACACTTGGCTCATTTGCTTTGGAGCAACGTTAGCGGTCACAGAAATATTACCTTTCGCACCATGCTCAATCAGTTGATATGCTGTTGCATCATCACCTGAATAGACCACCATATCTTTGCCTTCAAGGGCTTTTAAAAGCTCAGCACCGCGAGGAACATCACCTGTTGCATCTTTAATCCCTACGATTTGAGGAATATCAGCAAGACGAACTACAGTTTCATTGCTCATATCAACGCCAGTACGGCCAGGTACGTTATAAAGAATTTGTGGTAAATCAACAGCTTCAGCAATTGCTTTGTAATGCTGATACAAGCCTTCTTGAGTCGGTTTGTTATAATATGGCGTTACTAAAAGTGCAGCATCTGCACCAAGCTCTTTAGCTTCTTTGGTAAGCTCAATCGCTTCATGCGTTGAGTTTGCGCCTGTGCCGGCAATAATTGGAATGCGTTTATTGGCTACACGAATGATTTCTTTGATCACTTGAGTGTGTTCAGCCATGCTTAAGGTCGAAGCTTCACCTGTTGTTCCCACGGCAACGATACTGTTTGTACCTTGCTCAATGTGCCATTCAACAAGCTTCTCGAGACCCTTCCAATCAACAGTTCCATCTTCAAACATTGGAGTGACGATTGCGACGATTGAGCCTTGAATTACCTGAGCTTGCTGAGTAGTCATTTTAAAACACGATCCTATTTTTCCATCCAGTGAAGGTTGAGAAGCGAAGTTTGGATGGGTATGTATTTTGATTTATATCACGATCCAATATGCCTGCATACTGGATAATGCGTATGCAAATTATGAACTAAGCAACCAATAAGAACAATATGAATTCACTTCAGTCAAAAAAAAGTTTAGTTAAAACAAGTAACTTTTTTAAAAAAAGCAATTTTAAGACCTGATGGTTAGGCATTTAAATAACAGTGAAGATAGATGTTCGTCTATCAAACTATTGCGGATAAAAATCAAAATTCGAAGTAAATCCGACCAATTTACCCTGAATTAATAGCTTATATCACTTACATCAGATTTAAGATGTATGTATAAGCAGGTGAATAAAGTAATAATTTTTAAATTATGTGATTATTGTAATTTATAAAACGTCTTAATTTTTTTACTTAAAGGTTAAATTATTCTAATACTTATAGATTTTATAATAGATTTTCCTTGGTTTTTTTCTAAATAAAAAAAATAATTAATCGTTTTGAAGACTAGAATTTATTTTGGTTGGCAACAGGTATGAAATTTAATCTTATTTTGATTACATTTTATTACACCATTTGATAACTCTCACTTTCATTGACTTACATAGATAATCGGGCATCGGACTCAAATGCTGATGAGTGAGGGAAGTTCAATGCAAGAATCAGTAAGTAACAAACATGCAATTTTGACGGTAGGTATCTGCTTCCTCATTGCAGTAATTGAAGGCTTAGATATTCAGGCTGCAGGTATTGCAGCTGCGGGTGTTCGTGAACATTTTGGTTTAGATAGTTCACAATTAGGTGTGTTTTTTAGTGCCGGTATTTTAGGTCTGTTACCTGGGGCACTGGTAGGTGGGCGTATTGCGGACCGTATTGGTCGTAAAACAGTTTTAATTTGGTCTGTTGCTGTTTTCGCTGTATTCACTTTATGTACGGTATGGGTAAATAGTTTTAACAGTTTATTGGCTGTACGTTTCCTTGCAGGTGCAGGACTAGGTGCAGCAATGCCAATTCTCATCACTTTGGCTTCTGAAGCAGTAACCCCACAAAATCGTGGTCGTGCTGTAGGGCTAATGTATTGCGGTATGCCTGTCGGTGCTGCGACCTTATCTTTAATTGCAAGTACAGATTTCGGTGCTAATTGGAAAAATATTTTCTATCTTGGTGGTTTATTACCATTAATTGTTATACCAGTGATGATGAAATTCTTACCTGAATCTAAAGAATTCTTGAAAACGCAAAATAGAACTGAAGCTGAAATTGCAGAAGCTCCACAAGGTTCGTTTAAAGATTTGTTTAATTCACAGAATCTTCTTCGTACGATGTTCATCTGGTGTAGCTATTTCTTCACGCTCATGGTGGTTTACATCATGCTCAGCTGGTTACCTTCTCTATTCCAAGAATTAGGTTTCTCAAGAAAAGAAGGTGCGACAGCGCAATTCTACTTCATGGTAAGTGCTACTGTAGGTACTGTGATTTTAGGTGTATTAACTGACCGCTGGAAAAAAGCTTATGTGATCTTGTTAATGTACGGTGGTATTTTGGCTGGCCTTCTTGCATTGAATGCAGCAAGCTCACTCACACAAATGTATTTGGCTTCAGCATTGGTTGGTGCTTTCGTGATTGGCTGTCAAGGTGTGCTTTACGCATTTGGTGGTATTGTGTACCCAACAGAAGTACGTGGTACGGGTGTTGGTGTAGCATCAGCAGTAGGTCGTATCGGTGCTATGCTTGGGCCAGCAATTGCAGGATCATTATTAACGGCTGGATTTGGTGCAGCAGGCGTAATCTCTGCAGCAATCCCTTGTATTATTATTTCTGCAATCTTCATGTTAATGTTGGTACGTCGTATCCAGAATTAAGACAAAAACATAGATTAAAGCCTGCTTGATGCAGGCTTTTTTATAGAGTTTTCATATCAAATTTTCTACTCAAACAATTGTAGTTCTCATGATCCTATGCAATAGTCCCTAACAATTTCAAAAATATTGGGAGCTGAAAAGGATGTTCCAACCACAACAAAGTGCACTTATCGTTGTTGATGTTCAGAATGGATTTACCCCTGGGGGAAATTTGGCGGTAGCGAATTCAGATCAAATTATTCCAACCATTAATTCACTTGCTCAGCATTTTGACAATGTTGTCCTTACCCAAGATTGGCATCCTCAAGACCATATTTCATTTTTTGAAAATCATCCTGGAAAGTCTGCTTACGAGACGATTGAATTAGCTTATGGTCGTCAGGTGTTATGGCCTTCACATTGTGTACAGGGTACACATGATGCAGATTTCCATCCAGAGTTGAATATACCCAAAGCGCAGTTGATCATTCGTAAAGGTTTTCATCCGCATATTGATAGTTATTCTGCCTTTTTAGAAGCTGATCATCGAACATCGACTGGCTTAGCAGGATATCTGCGTGAGCGTGGAATTCGTGACGTCTTCATTGTTGGGATTGCCACTGATTTTTGTGTGGCTTGGACGGCAATTGATGCTGCAAAATTAGGTTTTAACAGTTATGTCGTGTCAGATGCGACTAAAGGTATCGATTTAAATGGTTCGTTGCAACATGCATGGCAAGAAATGCTTGCACAAGGTGTGAAACGAATTTACGCCAAAGAGCTGATGAACCTCAGGCACTCAGCGCAAACCATTTAAAGGTCATGGTTCAAGATCATACGTCGTTAATCCAACAAGTGAACTTTTTAAATGAAAGCCATCAATCGATTCTTGCAGAAAACCTTTGCAGTGTGGGTACTCCTTTTTGCAGGAATTGCCATGTATATGCCAGAAGCATTTATTTGGCTTAAGTCTTATATCACTTGGATGCTCGGGATTATCATGTTTGGCATGGGAATGACCATGTCGTG
Organism: Acinetobacter sp. YH12239; assembly: GCF_013417635.1. NCBI lineage: Bacteria > Pseudomonadati > Pseudomonadota > Gammaproteobacteria > Moraxellales > Moraxellaceae > Acinetobacter > Acinetobacter sp. YH12239. The sequence continues at coordinate 15,036 of NZ_VPDP01000013.1, forward strand.
GAAGGATTTTAAAAGTGTTCTCAGTCAGCCTAAGGCGGTTGCCATTGGGGTGGGTGCTCAATTTATAGTGATGCCATTATTGGCATGGGGATTGTGCATAGCATTTCGATTACCCGCTGAAATTGCCATTGGTGTACTCCTTGTTGGATGTTGTCCCGGAGGTACAGCATCTAACGTCATTGCTTATATGGCAAAGGCAAATGTGGCTTTGTCTGTCGCGTGCACCTCAGTTTCAACGATGTTAGCACCTTTGCTGACACCCTTGATTTTTTATCTCTTAGCGAGTCAGTGGATCGATATAGATGTGGTAGCAATGCTTGTGTCGGTAATGCAAGTGATTTTGTTCCCTATCATTTTAGGGGTGATCGTGAGCGGTCTATTTAAGCAAAAAATAGATCAATATATTGAAATGATGCCTATGGTTTCAGTCATCGCGATTGTATTGATTGTGGCTGCGATTATTGCTGGAAGTAAAGTGCAAATTTTACATTCAGGGTTACTGATCCTTGCTGTTGTAATTTTACATAATGGATTAGGATATTTTATAGGTTATTGGGCTGCAAAATTATTGCAGCTTAATCAAGCAGATGCTAAAGCAGTTTCGATAGAAGTAGGGATGCAAAATTCTGGCTTAGGCGTTGCTTTAGCTGCGGTTCATTTTGCGGCAACACCCATTACAGCACTTCCAAGTGCGATTTTTAGTTTATGGCACAATATTTCGGGACCCATCTTGGCGAGTTATTGGGCGACGCGTGACAAAGCTGTCCTTAAAAAAAATAAGTATGACGATGATGTGATTAAGTAGCTGATTTTATTTCATTAACTGATCTAGAAATTCTTTTTCAGTCATGATGTGGATACCATGTTGCTTTAAAAGCGCTGCTGTAACACCGTTCGCATTTATTTTCGTCCCTGAAAAAGAGCCATCATAAATCTGACCAAAACCACACGATGGACTTTTAGCTTTCAAAATCGCATGAGTAATCCTATGTTTTTTAGCAAAAGCCAAGGTCTGTTTTGCTCCTAAAATAAATGCTTCGGTAACATCTTTTCCCGAAAGATCAAATACTTTTGCATGACCACTCAAAACATCGGAGCCTGTTCCTTTTTGAATTTCAGCAGGGGCTCTGGGAGTGCTAAGCCCTCCAGAAATTTCAGGGCAGATTACGACGGCCTGATCGGTATCAATGAGCATTTTAATTTTTTGTTGAAGGCAATGTTGGCCATCGTAGCGAACTGGATGTCCGACTAAACATGCACTGATAAGATATTTCATTTAATAAAAAAAAGACCAATAATATGCATTATCGGTCTTTTTAAGTGTAGATCAAATTGAATTATTCAACCGTAACTGACTTTGCTAAGTTACGCGGCTGATCTACATCGGTACCGCGTAGTACAGCGACATGATAGGACAAAAGCTGCACAGGAATACTGTATACGATTGGTGATAATAGTGCTGAAACGCTCGGAACTTGAACGACGTGTTGGCGCTCTTTTTCCCTAATGCCACTATTTTCATCTGCAAATACAAACAGCTCACCACCACGTGCTTGAACCTCTTCCATATTTGATTTGAGCTTATCAAGCATGTCATCCTGTGGAGCAAGAATGACAACAGGCATATCATTATCAACTAAGGCCAATGGGCCGTGTTTCAACTCACCAGCTGCATAACCTTCAGCATGAATATATGAAATTTCTTTCAGTTTAAGCGCTCCTTCAAGCGCGATTGGGAACTGTGTTCCACGACCTAAAAATAGGCAATGTTGTTTTTCAACAAACAATTCAGATAGGCGTAAAATTTCTTTATCACATTGTAATGTGTCAAGAATCACTTTAGGTGTATGCCACAATCCCGTAATGATTTCTGTTGCTTGTTCATTAGAAATCGTTTGTTTAACTTGACCGAACTTAAGCACGAGAAGCATCAGGGCAGCAAGTTGTGTGGTGAATGCTTTGGTCGACGCAACCCCAATTTCTGGACCCGCTAATGTCAATAAGCTGTAATCTGTTTCACGCACCATGGAAGATGTTGCAACGTTACAGATCGTCATCGTGGTGATATTAATATTTTTCGCTTTGGCACGTTTTTGTGTATCACGAAGAGCAGCCAATGTGTCGGCAGTTTCACCTGATTGAGAAATACACACATAGAGTGTATTGTTCACGATCACTGGAGTGCGATAGCGGAACTCACTTGCAATTTCAACTTGGCAAGGTACATCAATCAGTTGTTCAAACCAATATTTTGCGATCATGCCTGCATGGTAACTGGTACCGCAAGCGATGATTTGAACTTGCTGAATCTGAGAAAAATCTTCTACAGCATTTGCAAGAAAATCATCACGTAAGTGATCGGCATTTAAGGCTTGAGAGATGGTTTGCTTGATCGCTTCGGGTTGCTCATAAATTTCTTTAAGCATGTAATGCTTATATTCACCTTTTGAAGCATTACTCACTGTCGCATCAAGTTCTTTGACAGGGCGTTCAACGCGCTTACCTTGTACATAGACTTCAATCGTATCACGTGTTAAACGCGCAATATCACCTTCTTCAAGGTATATAAAACGATTGGTAATCGGTAATAGGGCCAATTGATCAGAACTGATAAAGTTCTCACCAATTCCCACACCGATCACGAGCGGTGAACCTTCACGAACAGTGATCAATTCATTTGGGTAATCTGTATGTACGATACCGAGTGCAAATGCACCTTTGAGTTGAGGCACAACTTGTTCAACGGCTTTAAGCAGGTTAGGAGCAGACTTCAGTGCATCATGAACTAAGTGTGCAACAACTTCAGTATCTGTTTGGGATGTAAACACATATCCTAATGCTTCAAGATCATCTTTAAGCTCTTGGTAATTTTCAATAATACCGTTATGTACCACAGCAACTTGACCAGATATATGCGGATGTGCATTATTTTCTGTAGGTTTGCCATGAGTAGCCCAACGTGTATGTGCGATACCAAGCGCGCCAGTGATCGCTGCTTCTGAAACCGCTTCTTCAAGGTTGATAACTTTACCGACACGACGTTCACGTAAAACTTGACCTGCATTGATTAAAGCTAATCCCGCTGAGTCATAACCACGGTATTCAAGACGCTTTAAGCCTTCAATTAGAATATTCGTTATGCTTCGTTCTGCTACACCGCCGACGATACCACACATATTGCAATCCCCTTAATTCTTAATCTTTTGTGGACGTGGATAATTGTCTTTCACAAATTGTTTAGAGCGTTCTACGGCTAAACTATGATCATCCACATCACGAGTAATCGTCGATCCAGCACCAACTGTTGCACCATTACCAATTTTAACCGGCGCGACTAAAGAGCTGTTTGAACCTATAAAGGCTTGGTCACCAATGATCGTTTTAAACTTGTTGGCACCATCATAATTACATGTGATCGTACCCGCGCCGATATTTGAACCCTCACCCACTTCAGCATCACCTAAGTAGGTAAAATGATTGGCTTTAGAGCCTAAACCAATGGTGGTGTTTTTCACTTCAACAAAGTTGCCAATGTGTACTTCATTTGCCAATTTAGCACCAGGGCGCAAACGTGCAAATGGTCCAATTTGAGTGTGCTCACCCACAATGGCTGAATCAAATACGCTATACGGTTGAACTTTCGTGCCTGCAGCAATCTTAGAGTTTTTAATTACACAGCCTGCACCGATTTCGACATTGTCACCAAGTTCACATTCGCCCTCGATAATGACATTGATATCGATACGTACATCTTGACCAACCTTGAGTGAACCTCGGAGATCGAAACGACTCGGGTCGATCAAATGTACACCTTGCTGCATCAGCAATTTCGCTTGGTGGTTTTGGTATTCTCTTTCCAATGCTGCCAATTGCACACGATCATTTACACCTTCAACTTCGAAAGCTAAAGCAGGTTCAACTGAAGCAATTTCGAGTCCATCGTCAATTGCCATTGCTACGATATCTGTTAAATAATATTCGCCTTGCGCATTATTATTATTCAGACGTGGCAACCACTCGTGCAATTTGGCATTGCTTACTGCATAAATGCCAGTATTAATTTCTTGAATTAAACGTTGCTTTTCAGAAGCATCTTTATGTTCAACAATGGCTTGGATTTTACCATTTTCTCTCACGATACGACCGTAACCAGAAGCATCTGCTAGCGTGAGTGTGACTAAGCCAATACCTTTAGATTGTGTTGCTTCAAGTAAATTTTGTAATGTATCGGCGGTAATACAAGGCACATCACCGGATAAAATTAAAGAAATACCATCTTTGGGTAATACAGGTAAGGTCATTTGAACAGCATGACCTGTACCAAGTTGTTCAGCTTGTTCAACCCAGTCAATATTTTCTGTCGAAAATGCATGTTTAACTAAATCGCCACCGTGACCGAAAATGGTAATAATATTTTCAGCTTGTATTTTTTTTGCGGTTTCAATGACATGCCCTAAGAGTGGACTTCCTGCTAAAGGTTGTAATACTTTTGGTAGCTTTGAACGCATTCGCGTCCCTTTACCTGCAGCAAGAATAACAACTGTGGTTGACATACAACATCCTTTCTTTGGAGCTTGGCTTAAGCCATATCAATATAGAGATAAATTATAATACAAAGTGCTGCCCAAAGACCTGCGATGAGGTCATCAAGCATAATACCGAAACCACCGTCAACTTGACGATCAATGACACGAATCGGCCAAGGTTTCCAAACATCAAAGAGACGGAAAAGTGCAAAACCGACCAATAGCCATACCCAATTCATTAGGCCTAAGTAGATTAAAGGGAGAAACGTGATCGATTGCCCCGCAAATTCATCCCACACAATTCGTCCGTCATCATGGACGCGCATTATATCAGCGGCTCTTCCACAAATATATATCCCAATCAATGACATAACGATTATGGCAATCGTGCTATACAAAAAACCTATTGCCATGAAAGCAGGGATAAACAACAAGGCAAAAGCTGAACCAAAAGTACCAGGTGCTTTTGGCGCTAAACCAGAACCGAATCCAACGCCACAAAAAACAATGAAGCGTTCAGACCAAGTCATCGTTTTAAAATTAATTGGTTGTTTTTGCAAAGTGCTGATATCCCTGTAATTCTAGTTCTTGTGGTTGTTGATGATGATAAAAATCTAATTGCTGAGTCTCTTTTACGACACCAATTACCGTGATCGGTGTATCGCAGTGTTGAGCTTTTAATTCATCCAAGGCAGGTGAAGGAATGGTAAAACACAATTCATAATCATCACCACCTGCTAAAGCCAATTGCCATTTTTGTTGATTGGGCAATGCTTGTAAGGCAGGACTAAGTGGAAGTTGATCTAAGTGTAAGTCGGCACCTACATGTGATGCTTTTAGAATATGTCCTAGATCTTGTGCCAAACCATCGGATACGTCAATCATACTATGCGCCAATCCTTTAAGCGCTTGACCGAGTTCACAACGTGGAGTGGGATAGTCGAGGCGTTTTTTCAAAGCATGATCAGGATATTTTAATCCGAATGCAGCATCACCTATAGTACCGGACACACAGATTAAATCACCTGCTTGAGCACCAGAACGTGGCACGGCTTTTCCAATATCCACCCAGCCTAGAGCGGTAACTGATAATGTGAGATGTGGGCTTTGCGTTGTGTCGCCGCCAATTAAACTTACCCCAAATTGATCGCAACAATCATACAAACCCTGACTAAACCCTCTTAGCCAGTAATGATCAATTTGGGGTAGGCTCAATGCCAAGAGAATGCTTTGGGGTTTTGCACCCATGGCTGCAATGTCTGAAAGATTCACAGCTACAGATTTCCATCCAATCGCATGGGGATTTGTATCGATGGGGAAATGTCGACCAGCAACGAGGGTATCGGCACAAATGACCAATTGTTGCTGTGGAGGTGGGGTGAGCAGGGCTGAGTCATCACCGACACCTAAATCGACTGAAGAACAACTCGGTCGATTGAAATAGGTGTCAATAATAGAAAACTCAGCCATTTCAACAACTTATTTTGCTTGTTGCTTTTCTGCATCACGTAGGCTTTGTGCCAAACGGTCTAATACACCATTGATGTATTTGTGACTATCTGCACCGCCGAAGTGTTTAGCCAATTCAATTGCTTCATCGAGAACGACGCGATATGGAATTTCAAGATGCTCTTTCAATTCATACGCGCCAAGACGCAAAGTAGCTAATTCAACGCCGTCCAGTGCCGAGATCTCACGATCTAGTACTGGAATTAATAACGCATCCAATGCTTCATGATTTGCAATCACTTGTGTGAGCAACTCGTGATAATAGCTGAGATCCACTTTATGCATGGCATTTTCAGCACGTGTACGTGCTTCAATTTCATGCACAGGGTTGTGGCTCATTTGCCATTCATAAATCCCTTGTACAGCAAAACGACGTGCTTTGCGTTTAGCTGCATAAGTAGCTTGGAGTGTCTGCGACATGCTTTAGATCGCCTTTAGCAAGTTAACCATTTCAATTGCAGTCAAGGCAGCTTCGCCACCTTTATTACCTGCTTTTGTACCTGAACGCTCAATGGCTTGTTCAATGCTGTCTGTAGTCAATACGCCATTGATTACAGGTAAACCAGCTTCTAAACCAACAACACCAAGGCCTTTTGCACATTCACCAGCAACAAAGTCAAAGTGAGGAGTGCTACCGCGAATAACTGCACCAAGTGCAATTACTGCATCAAACTTACCAGAATTTGCGAGTTTTTTCGCCACAACTGGAAGTTCCCAAGCGCCTGGCGCGTGAACGACAGTGATATTATCGTCTTTAACACCATGTCGATGCAATGTATCAATTGCACCTTCTAATAAATGTTCAACAACAAAGCTGTTAAAACGACCAACTAGAATCGCGTAACGATCTTCGCTCGCGAGATGTAATAAACCTTCAATACGGCGAATCGCCATAGCAACCTCGATATTTAATAAGAGTTATGAATGAGAGCTCTGATCAGCTGTGATGTATTCGACCACTTCTAAATTAAAGCCAGACAATGCATTGAAGCGTAAAGGTGAGCTCAGGAGCTTCATTTTCTGTACGCCTAAATCACGTAAAATTTGTGCACCCACACCAATGGTTTGGTATTGCTGAGATAAGGCAGCATTTGACTTGGCTGGTTTTGGCGCAGTTAAAGCTTCTAATGCAGGACCTAAATCAGACAGCTGACGTTGTCCAATCCATACCAAGACACCACGATCGCTTTGAGCAATTTCTTTTAAAGCACGATCTAAGTTCCAAGCCGCTTCACCATCTTGCTTATTAAGCTTTAAGAGGTCTCGCGCTGGATTGAAGCCATGAACGCGAACAGTCGTCACACCTTCTTCAGGTTGACCTTTAACCAATGCCAAATGAATATCAGGATTCCCGACTTCACGATAACGGTAAAGATCAAAAGTACCATACTCTGTATCGAGTTTTTGTTGATCCAAACGCTCTACCGTTTGTTCATTGGTCATACGGTAGTGAATAAGATCAGCAATTGTACCAATTTTTAGACCGTGTTTTTCAGCAAAAATTTCAAGGTCAGCACGACGGGCCATAGTCCCGTCTTCATTGATAATTTCACAAATCACAGAAGCTGGTTCAAGACCTGCAAGACGAGCTAAATCACAACCTGCTTCGGTATGACCTGCGCGATGGAGCACACCACCTGATTGTGCCATGAGTGGAAAAATATGGCCTGGCTGAACGATATCTGCTGGTTTTGCATGTGCCGCAACTGCTGTTTGAATCGTGTGCGCACGTTCTGCTGGAGAAATACCTGTAGAAATGCCATTTGCAGCTTCAATAGAAAGCGTGAAGTTTGTCCCGTGTTGAGCGCCATTCGCATCAACCATTAACGGTAAATTTAATTGTTTGCAGCGTTCACGGCTTAAGGTTAAGCAAACCAAGCCACGAGCATGCGTGATCATGAAATTAATGTCTTCAGGTCGTACGTGCGTTGCAGCAATAACGAGGTCGCCTTCATTTTCACGATCTTCATCATCCATCAGGATGACCATTTTTCCTGCACGGATATCTGCTACAAGTTCTTCTACAGTATTGAGCGACATCAACCTTCACCTTTTTGTTATGTCATTCTGACATTTGAATAAATTTGTTGCGCCATAGTCTAACGCTTTTTTAGTCAGTTTGCCTATGCTTATGACTGTACCATTCAACACAGTCCAACATACACCTTCATAGCACATTGAAAAGAGAGATAAAATTACCAAAAGAGCAATTTTGTATACAAACTAGACGCTTAGTCTAACTTTTCACGACTGTGAGCTTTAAAAAAGAAAAACCAGATTTAACTTAGCATCAAATCTGGTTTACTTATTAAAATTTAATCTAATTAAGAGCTGATTGTACGATCCGTCGAAGAGCTTTGAGCTTTGCCTTTCAAAATTTCAGTACGGATATTTTGTGCAAGTTCGGCACAGGCTTCGTTCATACCATTAATCATGAAAGCGTGACGTGTTAACACACTGGTTGGATTTGGCATCGGAACCAATTGATAGCATTCACCAATATGCTTTAACTGATCGTGGGTCAAATATAGCGCCATTTCTTTCGCAATCAGATGATGTGTGAGTCTTTCCGCCGCTTGTACTGAGTCGAGTTGCATTGCTTCCACTGGCGCGGTTACAGCACAGCGCGTTTGTAATACGAACCGTTTATCCTCACGGTAACGTTTATAGAGTACTTCTGACAATAATTGAAACACCGAACCAATCATTAAGATGCAAGCAATCGAGTTATTCTTGAGTGAAGAAATACTGATAACAGCGCCTTGTTGATCAAAACTACGATTCACAACGATATCATCAACATTCAAATGATAACGCGCTGTACACAGTTCGATACTCTTATTTAAGAAAATTTGACATAAATTAAAATAAGGTAAAGAGACAGATTTGTTGACTGTATTAATTAATTGTTTCGGATCATAAAATTGGATATTCAGTGATAAAGCATCCTGATTTAACTGAAGAGTCGGTACTTTTGGCGTAATTGCAGCTTGTTCTTTATTTTGCTCTGGCGTATGAGGTTGTTTAGGCTGACTCTTTTCCAGTTCTAATGCTTCAGTGAGCAGCTTGATCTCATGACGTAAACGGGACTCATTATTTAATCTCGCAAGATATTCGCTACGAGTAGGGCGAGCAATGGCACGATAAGCCAACCATAATAAGCCATGAATAAAGAGTGACGTAAGGATTGCCAGCCATTGTGTTCTTAATATTTCGCCGATACTTGGTTTAACCAATGTGATTTCCACACTGCCAATTTTCTTTTCATTTTGTAGTGCATCTCGAACGAAGATTTCACCCTGACGCGTCTTAGACAATCCTGCAGTTGCGAGAACTTGATCACCTGTGCCAAGAATACGTATATACGCAACACTTGGATTCGTTGCATAGCGGTTGGCTAACAATGCAAGAGATACTGTATTGGCTGGTTCAAGTTCAGTTAAGCTATCTGCGACCAGTTGAGTCGTCATTAGCAAACCTTGACTTGCACGGTTTTCATTTAATTGATGTGTCGTTGCAATAACCAATAAAAAGGTATGCAAGGCAAAACTTACAATCAGCAGGCTAGCAAATAGCCCTTGTCTAGGCGCATTCAACGTAAACTTCCAAAGAAAATTAATTCAATTTCGATTATGATTCTTACAATATTCGTAGCTCAGACCCGAGTCAATTCATGCGAGAAATCATTCTTATTTCATTTTTAGGACCTGACCAACCGAATCAGTTTACTCGATTGATGCAGGTGTTGTCCGTACATTCTTTGCAAATTTTAGATGTAGGACAAGCAGTTATCCATAACCAATTGACTCTCGGCATCGTGGTTGCCTCCGAAGACCAGACAGCAACGGCTTTGGCCATGAAGGATATTCTGATTTTAGCACACGATATTGGTCTTACTGTGCGCTTTAAACCGATCGATTCAGAAGATTATGAGCAATGGGTGAAAGAGGGTGGACGTACACGATATATCGTGACGGCATTGGCACCTGAACTTACTGCAGCACATTTGCAAGCAGTGACTAATATTGTTTCAAGTCAAGGGTTTAATATTGAAACAGTCACTCGTTTGTCTGGTCGCCCAACGTTGAATCATTTTGAAAATGAACCAAAACGTGCTTGTGTGCAATTTGGTTTGAGCGGACAAATGTTAGATGCTGCAGCGATGCGAGCGGCATGTTTAAGTTTATCAAATGACCTTAGTGTCGATGTTGCAGTACAAGAAGACACGCCGTACCGTCGTAATCGTCGTTTAGTTTGCTTTGATATGGATTCAACGCTGATCGAACAAGAAGTGATTGATGAGCTTGCAATTGAAGCTGGTGTCGGTGCACAAGTCGCAGAAATTACTGAGCGTGCTATGCAAGGTGAGCTGGACTTTCAGAGCAGTTTCCGTGCGCGTGTGGCGCTACTGAAAGGTATGGATGCTTCTGTATTGCCTAAAATTGCAGAACGTTTAACGATTACTGAAGGTGCAGAACGTCTTATTTCAACCCTAAAATCTTTGGGTTATCGTACGGCTATTTTATCTGGTGGCTTCCAATACTTCGCTGAATATTTACAAGCAAAACTTGGGATTGATGAAGTTCATGCCAATATCTTGGATGTTCAAGATGGGCAGGTCACTGGCGAAGTTAAAGGGCATATTGTGGATGGCGCTCGTAAAGCATTTTTATTAGGCCAAATTGCAGATGAAATGGGCATTTCACTTGAGCAAACGATTGCAGTAGGTGATGGTGCGAATGATTTGCCAATGCTCTCTATAGCGGGCTTGGGCGTTGCATTCCGTGCTAAACCATTGGTGCGTCAAAATGCAAATCAAGCCATCTCAAGTGTTGGTTTGGATGGTGTTCTGTACCTGTTAGGTGTACATGATAAAGATTTAAGTCGAGCTTAAAATCAAAAAAGCTTATTAAAAAGGCGACCAAATGGTCGCTTTTTTTTATCTAAGTGAATCATTCTTAGACAAATTTTAATCAGCTAAGTTCAGACGAAAAAACAGATGGTCATCATCGAAAAAAAGATGTTTTTGACAAAAAATTACGAGGTATTTTTTTGTAATGACACGCCAAGATTGACTGATCCTGACTCTATGAAAAATGTCTAATCTTAAAAAATGTAATGACAAAAGAATGTTGCGACAATATGTGTCGCTTACAAAAGCATCAGGTCTTTTTTTCTGAAAAAAACTCACCATAATGCTTTCATAGACGCCAACAAGACCATTGAAGAAAGTGAAGCGTTATTTAATTTGTTGTGAAACACCATTGGGCAGTATTTGAAACATCTGAATTTTGACGGAGATTTTTATGGTCACTTTAACTTTTGCAACGATACTCGGATTTGCTCTGATCGCTGTAGCATTGGCGGCCGTATTCTTTTCACCTTATCGTCATTGGCTAGGGTTTATGTTGGCGGGTATGGTCTTCTGGGGTTTACTTGAAGGTATTCGTTATAGTGTTCAACACGTCTTTGACATGTCCTTGGCATATAGTTATTTAACAGCGATTAGCTTAGCCATGGTGGCTTTAACGGCTTTCTTACTTCGCGAAGATAGTCGTGCGCAAAAGGCTTTAGAAAATCGTCGTTATATTGAACATACTCCTGTATATGAGGACGATTAAATCCTACTGATGACAAATGATATGTAGACCAAAACTGCGTGGTAACAATTTTATATTTAAAGGTGTATCAAAATGATATACCTTTTTTTTGCCTATACGTTTTGTTAAACAAAGCTGCATTTCCTTACTTATAAGATATGCTAGGATGAATCAATTATTTTTGATATTAAAAAAACGGACTTAAATTGTCATGAAACTATCTTCAATACCTGTTGTGAAATTACCTATCGTTGATGCAAGCACAGATCCACTAGACCTTTTGGTGTTAGGTTTGGCGTTGCGTATGAAACAATTGTCACGTACGAGTCCAAAATTTATTGAGTTAATTCATGATCGTCAGTTCCGTATTCAAATTGGTACAGATCTGGGTGTTGCACGTCAGATTTTAGTCAACAATGGTCAGATTGATTCTGTTTCAGGTGATGCAGAGAAAGCCGATTTCGTACTTCAGTTTGCTGATAGCGAGCAAGGTGTTAAAACCCTGATGAAAGGTGATCCAACTGCATTCATGACGGGTATGCAAAATGGCAGTATTAAAATGGAAGGTGATTTCAGCTTATTGGTATGGTTTAACCAAGTCGCTAAATTAATTCCACCAAAAATTCCTAAACCTGTAAAAGAAAAAATACAATTTGCTCGTCAATTTATTAAAGAAAAGACGGGTAAGTAATACAGCACCTAAATACGGACTTTTCTCGTTTTGATTCTAGAGATGAGTATTGAAATGCAAGAAAAAAAGCCCTCATCAGAGGGCTTTTTTAGTCATTCAACTTCAAGATTAAAGGTTACCGGACCATCATTGATGAGATGCACTTTCATATCCGCTGCAAAGATTCCTGTTTGTACATGTTCAAACTGAGATTTTGCGTATTCCACTAACTGTTCATACAGTTCTTTTGCTTCGAGAGGCGGCATTGCAGGGCCGAAGTCAGGACGCAAACCTTTTTGGGTTTGTGCCATCAGGGTAAATTGCGAGACTAATAATAACCCGCCTCCGGCTTGGCTAAGATTCCAACCCATTTTTCCTTGGTCATCATCAAAAAAACGGTATTTTAAAATCTTATCGATGAGCTTCTTACCTTTTTCAAAGTTATCTTCTTTGCCAATACCAATAAAAACTAAAATCCCTTTTTCGATTTGACCAGTAATCTCACCATCCACAACGACTTTCGCTTCAAGGACGCGTTGGAGTAAAGCACGCATAATTCAACCAAGTTTGATGTTTTTTAATTCAAATGAATTGTATCAAATTGGAAAAAAGAAAAGGGATAAAGTCGTCATCTATCCTCATAAGTTATTGATAAAAAAATAATTAATCTGAGTATGCACCTTTGATCTAATAAAACGATTGAAATAATAAAAATTAACCTTTTTACCAATTTTGTTAAAGAAGGTAATTTACGCCTGCAGGAAAGGTAAATTTGAGAGAGAAAACGATGTTTAAGCGTTCAATGTTAGTTGCAATGCTTGCAACTGCAACTGCAACTGCAACTGCAACTGCAACTGCGACAGCAGCATCAGCTGCACCATTAACAAAAGATAACGGCGCACCAGTGGGTGATAACCAAAATTCAATCACTGCAGGTCCAAATGGTTCTGTATTATTACAAGATGTACAGTTGATTCAAAAACTTCAACGTTTCGGTCGTGAGCGTATCCCTGAGCGTGTTGTACACGCACGTGGTACGGGAGCTTATGGTGAATTCCTTGCAACTAAAGATTTATCAGATCTTACTATTGCTTCACTTTTCAAAGCAGGTACGAAAACTCCAGTATTCTTACGCTTCTCTACAGTAATTCATGGTAAGCATTCTCCAGAAACTTTACGTGACCCACATGGCTTCGCAATTAAGTTTTATACTCAAGAAGGTAACTGGGATTTAGTAGGTAACCAAACGCCTGTATTCTTCATTCGTGATGCGATCAAGTTCCCAGACTTCATCCACGCAATGAAACCAAGCCCAATTGACAACGTTCAAGACGCTAACCGCGTATTTGACTTCTTGTCTAGCCAGCCATGGGCAACAAATATGTTGACTTATGTATATGGTAACCAAGGTGTTCCTACGAGCTACCGTGAACAAGACGGTTTCGGTGTACATGCATTCAAATTGTACAACGACAAAGGCGAATATAAATACGTTAAATTTAACTTCCGTTCTAAGCAAGGTGTTAAAGGTCTAAACGTTAAAGAAGCTGCTGAATTACAAGGTAAAGACTTCAACCACTTAACGAATGATCTTTATAAGAACATCAATGCGGGCAATTTCCCGAAATGGGATCTTTATATCCAAGTGTTGGATCCTAAAGATTTGAATAGCTTCGATTTCGATCCACTTGATCCAACTAAAATCTGGCCTACTGATTTAGTACCAGAAACAAAAGTGGGTACTTTGACATTAAATCGTATGCCGAAGAATTTCTTCCAAGAAACGGAACAAGTTGCTTTAGCACCAGGTAATTTGGTACCAGGTATTGAGCCATCAGAAGACCGCTTACTTCAAGGTCGTATCTTCTCTTACTCTGATACACAAATGTACCGTTTGGGTGCAAATCATCAGCAAATTCCAGTAAACCGTCCTTTGGTAAATGTGAACAACAACAATCAAGACGGTTATATGAATGTTGGTGCAACTTCATCTAACGTGAATTACGAACCAAGCCGTATGGAGCCAAAACCATCTACAGCGAAAGCTCGTGCTGTTGAAACTCCACTTTCTGGTACGGTTCAGCAACGTGGTGTGAAGGAGCAAAACTTTAAGCAAGCGGGTGATTTATACCGTTCATACTCTGCTAAAGAGAAATCTGACCTCATTATGAACTTAGCAGCTGATCTTGGTAACGTAAAAGATTCAGAAACTAAACACATCATGTTGTCTTATTTCTATAAAGCAGATGCTGATTACGGCACACGTATGACTAAAGCTGTAAACGGTAACTTAGCGACTGTTAAAGCGAAAGCGGCAGCTTTAAAAGACTAATCAAGATTAGTCCTTGAATTGGTGATTAGGGTCTAAGGTGTCACCTCAAAAAAGTCCTGTAAAACTCAATTCCTTTCCTGCAACCCTAGGGGAGTTTTACAGGCACTCGTTATCGAATTTAAACTCAGGTGAGGGAAGAATGAAAAATATTGTATATAGTTTATTAATCGCTTTACTGAGTTTAAATTCAGTAATGCTTCACGCTCAAACGACGTCTGTCAGTAGCTCACAACAATCAGATCAGAAAGAAGTAATTGACTTATTTTTTGCAGCCGCGAAAACAGGAAATAAAGAAGTTATTCATGAATTTTTGAAACATGGTTTTCCAGTCAATATTAAAAACCATGCTGGTTTTACACCATTAATGATGGCGACCTACTATGGTAATCAAGATATTGTAACGACTCTATTGGAAAACGGCGCAGACCGCTGTGCTCGTGATAATAAGGGTAATACAGCTTTGATGGGCGCTATCTTTAAGCTTGAATGGTCGATTGCCAAACAATTGCGCCAGGTCGATTGTGATGCTCAAGCGAAACAGACAGGACACAAGACCACAGAAGAATTCGCAAAAGTTATTGGGCAAGATAAAGCATTGAAAGCTTTGACTGAGTCATATAGTCAAGACAATTCAAAAAAAATAATCAGTTTAAGTTTTAGTAATTAGTCGAATAATCTTCGACAATTACTAAAACGAGCTATGAATCGCAACAAAATATGCTTTAATGCAATAAGTTGCTAAAAACTGAAAAATAATATGTCTGCCATTATTCAATCCTTACTTGATACTGACTTGTATAAATTCACGATGTTACAAGTGGTATTACATCAATTTCCTCAAACGGATAGTGTCTATCAATTTCGTTGTCGTAACCTTGAAGATACAGCCTATCCACTCGTGGATATATTAGAGGAACTGAACGAACAGTTAGATTTACTGTGTCAGCTCAAATTTAAAGAAGACGAATTACAATATTTAAGAAGTTTGCGCTTTATTAAAAGTGATTTTGTAGACTATTTAGAATTATTTCAACTTAAGCGCCGCTTTATTAAAGCCAGTATCGATGATCAAGGCCGTTTAGATATCCGTATCGAAGGACCTATGGTTCAAGCAATGATGTTTGAAATTTTCGTACTTGCAATTGTCAATGAACTCTATTTTCATCGTATTCGCGATGAGCAGGTATTGGCAGAAGGAGAGCGCCGTCTTAAAGCTAAAATTGAATTGTTGAAACACTATGAAAGTAGTCAACAACCGAATGATCCACCATTTCTTGTTTCCGATTTTGGAACACGCCGTCGCTATAGTTTTGACTGGCAGAAACATGTGGTGGAAGAGTTTAATAAGGCTGCACCACATATTTTTCGTGGCACCAGTAATGTTTTATTGGCAAAGCAGTTGGGTATTACACCCATTGGTACGATGGCGCATGAATTTTTACAAGCTTTCCAAGCACTGGATGTTCGCTTACGTGATTTCCAAAAAGCTGCACTTGAAACTTGGGTGCAGGAATATCGCGGAGATTTAGGCATTGCACTGACAGATGTTGTTGGTATGGATGCATTCCTAAGAGACTTTGATTTGTATTTTGCCAAATTGTTTGATGGTCTACGACATGACAGTGGTGATCCATATGAGTGGGGCGATAAAGCCTATGCACATTATAAAAAATTAAAAATTGACAGCAAAACTAAAATGCTCACTTTCAGTGATGGTCTAAACTTAGAGAAGGCATGGGATTTGCATCAATATTTTAAAGATCGTTTCCAAGTTAGTTTCGGGATTGGTACTAACCTCACCAATGATATGGGACAAACTGCTTTGAATATTGTTCTAAAGTTAGTCGAATGCAATGGTCAATCGGTAGCTAAACTCTCTGATAGCCCAGGAAAAACGATGACCGATAATGATACCTTCCTTGCATATTTGCGTCAGGTATTTGATGTTGAGTCTCCTTAATCATAATTTCCCTTTTCTGATTTTTTGCTAATACCATGCAAAAAATCAGAATAATTTTGAAAAAGTCTTGTGCTAAGATTTGAACAAGGCCAATAGAACTATTCAATAAATATGACCACTAACGCTTTTGATTTCGGTCTGCTCATTGAAGCAGAACAACTTGTTCCTCATTTAGGAAGTGAAAAGTTACGTATTGTTGATTTGACCCGAAGTTCGGTCTATGAGCAATTACATATTCCGCATGCTATACATTTGAAGCCAAAATTTTTAGTGCGCCAAGAGGAACAAGCTACGGGTTTATTGCCTGATGATGAAGGGCTTCAGCAGCTAGTCCAGATATTAAACATATCACCTGAGCATCATGTCGTGGTCTATGATGATGAAGGTGGGGCATGGGCTGGTCGACTGATCTGGAATCTACACTGTATGGGTTTTTATAACACCAGTTTATTAAATGGTGGTATTCATGCATGGTTAGGCGCCAACTATCCTACTTCTTCAGAAGTTGAAGAGGTTCAGCCAGTCACATGTCTTTTTCAAGTTAAGACATCCAATGTTGATCAACACCGTATTGATTATTCAACTTTAATAAAAAAAATTGAAAATAAAACTTGCCAAGTATGGGACTGCCGAACTGCTGAGGAGTATACCGGGCAACGTCTCGCGGCACGTCGTGGTGGACATATTCCAACGGCTAGACATTTTGAGTGGAGTACTGCACTTAATCGTCAAAATCATTTAAAATTGCACCCCTTAGAACGCACGCAACAACGTTTAGAACAATTGGGCTTTCAATTTGATCAGCCAGTCGTCGTATATTGTCAGTCTCATCACCGTTCAGGTTTAGCTTACATTATTGGTCGATTACTGGGTTGGGATATCCAAGCTTATGATGGTGCGTGGAGCGAGTGGGGCAACCGCCTCGACAGTCCAATCATTACTGGAGAGTCACCTGAGTGAGTCTGACAAATTTAAAAAAGAAACTATTTATTCAAGCGCAGCAAATCGTCCCGCAACAAAAACTCAGCCGTTTGGTGGGTAAAGTCGCAGCCAGTGAAAACCCAGTATTAAAGAATGTTGTCATTCAAGCATTTAAAGCAAAATATGGCATTGATATGTCAATTGCTGAGCAACAAAATGCCTTGAAATTTAAATCCTTTAATGAGTTTTTCACTCGCTCTTTGAAAACAGGCGTTCGTTCAATTGATCCTAATCCTAAAAGTGTCGTGTCACCTGCAGACGGTGCAATTTCACAATTGGGTAAAATCAATGAGGGCGATATTTTTCAGGCAAAAGGTCAAAGCTTTTCAGTTGAAAAGTTAATTGGTGATCCTCAATTGGCAGCACCATTCAAAAATGGTGAATTTGCAACCGTATACTTATCACCGCGTGATTATCATCGTGTGCATATGCCTTATTCTGGTACATTGACTGAAACTTTATATATTCCAGGTGAATTATTTTCAGTCAACCAAACTACAGCTGAAAATATTCCGGGTTTGTTTGCACGTAATGAACGAATGGTATGTTTATTCGATACTGATGTGGGTCGTATGGCTGTTGTTTTAGTTGGCGCAATGATTGTTGCTGGAATTGAAACTGTTGCGACAGGTAAAGTAAAACCAACAGGTCGCTTAGAGCTGAACCATCATGCGATGAAACTTGAAAAAGGTGATGAGCTCGGGCGTTTTTATTTGGGTTCAACTGCTGTAGTTTTGTTTGAGAAAGATAAAATGCAATGGGACCAAGCATTTAAGGCGAACTCAACTGTAGTAATGGGTGAAGCGTTAGGTCATCTTATTTGAGTGTATCTTCTGAATAAAAAAAAGCGCCTTAGGCGCTTTTTTTTATTCGTGCATTTTATACAAGCGTTCTTTGGGAAACACGGCAATAAATGTAGAGCCTTCGTTTTCTTTCGACTCGATTTCAATATGTGCGCCATGTTGCATAAGTACGTGCTTAACGATGGCAAGGCCTAAACCAGTACCACCTGTTTGACGACTGCGTGCACTATCCACACGATAAAAACGTTCAGTTAAACGCGGTAAGTGTTTTGGATCAATTCCAATACCAGTATCCTGAACAGAAAAATAGCCACGTTCTCCATCATCATGCCAACCGATGGTGATGGTGCCACCTTTCGGGGTGTACTTTATGGCATTGGTAATTAAGTTACTAAACGCACTCGCCAATTCCATATCTGAACCAATTAAGTCACAGTGGCTGTCTATATCAAGGTTAAGTGTATGACCATAATCAATATTGTAAGCTTGCGCATCATCGAACAGATGGTTCATTAAACTTGGCATTTCGATAATTTGATTTTTCGCAATTTGTTTTTCATTTTCTAAACGAGACAAAAGCAAAAGATCATTGACCAATGCATTCATGCGTTTAGTTTGCGATTGCATTTGTTCAAAGGCACGTTTCCAGCGCGGATTGATATCTTCTTGATCTGTGAATGTTTCTATATACCCACTTAACACTGTGAGTGGTGTTCTTAATTCATGTGAAATATTGTCAACAAAATCTGAACGCATTTGCTCGAGATTTTTCATACGGGTAATGTCGTGCGCAACTAAGAGGCGACTTTCATTGCCAAAGCGAGTCAGTTTAATTTGCGCATACTTATTATCATGGTTCACCAATTTAATTTTTACACCATCTGGTGCTTGATGGGTATTATGAAAATATTCAATAAAATCAGGTTGGCGAATAATCGTGAGTAGGTTGCGGCCACGATCAACAGCTTGAATACCAAATAACTTTTCCGCAGCAGGATTCCACCATTCGATTTGATGGGAATCATCCGTAAGAATAATCGCCTCTGATAAAGCCACAAGAGAAGATTGGGTCCGATCGATCAGTCCAACCATTTCAGACTGTACAATACGTTCTTGGCGTTGAGACCGATATACATTGAACAGTAATGCCCCCCAGATTCCATTTAAATTTGGTGGTACATCGTAAGGACGATTCGAAATCCAATCATTGACTAAATATAATGAGCGTAATTGGATACCAAAAAATATGAGACAGGCAATGCCTAAGCATATCCAAAGATAGCCAATCCCTAACCCGATACAGCCCGCAATAATCAGTAGAAATACCAGTAAACGTAAGTCTTGCTTGGCAAAAGTCCATAAACTGCTATATAGAAACTTTTGATGTTCACGTGCCAATTCTGGGACGGGGTAGGGTTCGTACATAAAATCTAAATTAACCTAAAGCAACATCAGCTCGTGTTGAAAAACGATAGCCAGTACCACGCACAGTTTGAACATAACGGTCTGCACCATAAGGTTCGAGCACTTTACGTAAGCGACGGATATGGACGTCGATGGTTCTGTCTTCAATATACACATTTCCACCCCATACCTGATCAAGTAATTGAGCACGGGTATAGGCACGTTCTGGATGAGTCATAAAGAATGCCAATAGACGATATTCTGTTGGCCCCATATCAAGAATATTTTGATTATAGCTGACACGTTGGCTTACTGGGTCAAGAATTAAGCCATTTGCATCAATGGTTTTTTCGCCATTTAACGCATTTGCACGTCTTAACACCGCTTTAATACGGGATACCAACTCACGTGTTGAAAATGGTTTCGTCATATAGTCATCTGCACCAGCATCAAGACCTTGAACTTTATGGTCTTCTTCGCCACGCGCAGTCAACATAATGACTGGAATTTCTGAAAGTGTTTCATCACGCTTAAGGCGACGACACAAATCTACGCCACTCACCCCACCCGGTAACATCCAGTCGAGTAGGATAAGCGCTGGACGTTGATCAACAATCATTTGATGTGCTTGTTTCGCATCTTCTGCTTCCAAGCATTGAAAGCCTGCCATATCTAAAGAAGTATGGATCATTTCCCGAATTGGGAGCTCGTCGTCGACAATTAAAATGTAGTCATCTTTCACAACGCAATATCCTATGATGAACGGTGAACCGTTTTATATTTATGACAGGCTTATTACAAAGATTAATTATGACAGTATCATTGCAAGATGGAAATCGAAGTTAAATATAGCAATGTTTTGTGACAATTAAGCTGATATTTTGTCTCATTGATATTCATTAATCATGAATTAAATCAATATCTTAAATTTACTTACGATTTGTCACAATTTCTTCATCTTAATTTGATGCTACTTTTTCATTAGATCATTCAATAGGGCGAGAAAAACAGTTTTACATGCCTGAACGACCTCAGCACGTGGAAGTTTAAAACCACCCACCACCCAGCGAACAGCAACTTGAGTGACATAGCCATTTAGACCAGTTGCAATCAAGGAGATCTCTTTTTCAGTGAGATGGGTATGTGGCATCATCAATGTGACAAAGGCATGAATCATTCGGTCGAAACGGCCCATTGTTTCTTGAATGGTTGCATGATTATGAAGTTCTTGGACGAGCATTGCATCAATATAAATAATCCGAGCGGTACGCGGATCATCTTCTAAAAAACTAAAGAATGCATTTAGACCTGCATCAATCATGTTTAGAGGCTCAGGAGAGGCTTTCATAATAGCTTGCATTAATGTTTGTTGAAGCTTCTCAATCAGTTCTAAAAAGATCGTTTGGAATAAGTTTTCACTTTTCTTAAAAGATTCATAAAAGTAACGTTCAGTTAATTTCGCTTGTGTGCAAATATCTTTAACGGTTACTGAGAAAAAACCATGAGTTCCATATGCTTCAATACCCGCTTCAATAAGTTTCTCACGACGCGCTTGTTTGCGCGCAGTTAAGGACATCCCTTTAAATTGACGCTCTTTTGCAGGAGGCTTTTCAATCGCTTGCTCGTGTTCTGATGGAGTGAGGTTCTCTGGGTTCATAGCAATTCGAGTCTTTTTATAAAAGTGTTATGCTGCGGTCAGTATAGATTACCGATCAGCTAAAGATACTAAATTGGCCTATAGTAACAATAAAAATGGTCGATAGTTACATTGACAATAATAATTGTCAAAATTATAGTGAACATGAATGACCCAGATCAACGCTGTGGTGCATAAAAATCAAAAAAAGGATTCACAATGAAAAATTTTAAAAACAAAGTGGCTGCAATCACAGGTGCAGGTTCTGGTATTGGTCAACAACTTGCGGTGTTACTGGCTAAGCAAGGTTGTCATTTGTCTTTAAGTGACGTAAATGAAAAGGGCTTAGCAGAAACTGTTGAACTGACGAAGAATGCAAATGTACGAGTCACAACCAAGAAAGTAGATGTTGCGAATCGTGACGAAGTTAAAGCATGGGCGGCTGAAACTGTACAGAATCATGGTTCAGTGAACATGATTTTCAACAATGCTGGGGTGGCATTGGGTTCGACCGTTGAAGGCGCAACATACGAAGAGTTGGAATGGATTGTTAACATTAACTTTTGGGGTGTCGTGTACGGCACCAAAGAATTCTTACCATATATTAAGAAAACAGGTGATGGACACATTATCAACATTTCAAGTCTATTCGGTTTAACTGCGCAACCAACTCAGTCTGCTTATAATGCAACTAAATTTGCTGTACGTGGTTTCACTGAATCTCTTCGTCAAGAGCTAGATATTGAAAATGTGGGTGTGAGCGCGCTTTGCGTACATCCAGGTGGCATTCGTACCAATATTGCGAAAGCTGCAAAAATGAATGACAGTTTAAAATCTTTGGGCATGAATCCACAGAAATCTGCACAGACATTCGATAAATTATTACGTTGTCCACCTGAAGAAGCAGCGCGTCAAATTCTAGAAGCAGTGCAAAAAGATCGCCGTCGTTTACTGATTGGTAACGATGCGAAAGTGATTGATTTAATGCAACGTGTGATGCCAACGGGCTATCAAAAAGTGACTGCATTTGCGACTAAAATGAGTAAACGTTTCGATTCTAAATAATCGTTAAAAAAACCCGCGTCATGCGGGTTTTTTATTTTCTTGATTTTTAATTTAAATCAGTACTTGAACAGTTTTCTTTTTCCAAACAAATTGATAATACAAACCTTGCATCACACATAAGCAAACGAAAGCCAAAGCATAAGCGTACCAGATTCCCGCCAGCCCCCACCATGCGCTAAATAGATAAGCTGCTGGGAGTTCAATACAGAGTATGGCTACAATATTGATGATCATTGGCATAGTCACAGTGCCACTTGCACGCATAATTGAGGCGAAAATAGCACTCGCGCCAAAAAATAAAATTGACCACAGCACAATAAACAATAATTGTTGCCCGAGTATCACAACTTTTTCATCTGTAATAAATAATGCCATGAGATATTTTGAGAACAAATAAGCCAAGATTACAAGCCCGCCTGTAAAGACAAAATTCATGCCCAGTGCTGTTTTAGTTACACGTGATAAAGAATCCGCTTTACCTGCACCAATCGCTTGAGCCCCAAAAATAGAGGCGGCAATTGCGATAGACAGAGCAGGGAATTGGATATAGTTCAAAACCTGATTAACTGCGCCATAAGCAGCTGTTGCTTCTGATCCATAGCGATTGACCAAGCCGACAATGACTAACCCTGCCACAGAGGTCGTGACCATTTGAATGCCTGTAGGAACGCCAAGCCTGAGAATAATTTTGCTTAGTTCAGGATTGTGGCGTACATGTTTACACATTGCTAAATCTGGACGTAATGGATGATTTTTTTTATTTAAATAAACGTACAGAAAAATAAGCACGGCCAAATAACCCACAATCGTGGCGATGGCAGGTGCAATGATACCCAATTGAGGAAATCCAAAATATCCAGCGATGAGAACAGGAGTAATAAAGAGCCCAATTAGACTGGTCATTCCCAAAGCGATGAGAGGTGTAATGCTATCACCGACACCACGTAAGATAGAGGTATAAATAATATAGATAAAGAGGAGTGGGCTACCTGCTAACATCCATTGAACATAAGGCAAAGATAAATGCATGACACTTGGGTCTGTGCCCAAGGCCTCAAGAATGTGGCGTGCAGATAGAACACCTAAAATGGCAATAATCGTCCCGCCGATCAATGTCATAAAAATAGTAGAGCCGACAACTGCTCGAACTTTTTCTAAATTTTGTGCTCCCCACGCTTGACCAACCAATACCGTCGAGCCAGCCGAAAGCCCAATTACAAAAGCCAAGAGACAGAACAAAATAGGGAAGAAGACAGAAACAGCAGCAATTGCTTGAACGCCCATCATTTGCCCGACGAAGATCGTATTAATTGTGCCGGATAAATTTTGCAGGATATTGGTTGCAATCAGCGGAACTAAAAAAACTAAAAAAACTTTCCAGAAACCAGGTTCATCAATCGGCCGTAAGGTTCTCGCCATATATAAGTCTTATCCATTATTGTTTTCTATATCAACGGATTGACCTTAGCACCTTATCATTCAAATTGCTTTAGTAACAAAGTAATCCGTTGCATCTCTTTTCGTTATTGTGATTAAACCTTCGTTAAAATTTCTCCTGCAAGATGCAAGGTTTCCTCTTGTTTTGCAAAGCAGACCCGAATGAGCTTCAGATCTTGAGGTGGCTGTTGATAAAACACTGATATAGGAATCGCTACCAGTTTGTGTTGTTCTGCAAGATATTGGCACATTTCTATATCTGTGAGCTCAGGTCTTAGTGTACTGAAATCTAAGTTTTGAAAATAAGTTCCTGGTGACGGCAGATATTGAAATTTTGAATGTTGAATTCCATGGATGAATAAGTCACGTTTAGCTTGATAAAAATTGGGGAGATCTAAAATATGTTCAGGATGTTGTTCGATGAAGTGATTAAGCGCGACTTGAATCGGATGGACACCACAGAAATTGGCAAATTGATAAATTTGACGAAATACTTTCATCAGTGCCTGAGGTGCAACGCAATATCCAGTTTTCCAACCAGTAACATGAAACGTTTTTCCGAATGAACCAATCACAAAACTACGATCTCGAAGTTCAGGAAAACTAAGCGCAGAATAATGTTGTTGACCATCAAACACTAAATGTTCATAGACCTCGTCAGAAAGTACACAAATGTTTTTATCCTGAATCAACTCGATCAGTTGTTGCCAATCTTGCTTGGACCAAATTGCACCTGAGGGATTATGTGGTGTATTTACAATGATTAATCGCGTTCGTTCATTTATTCGATCTTTCACCACATTCCAGTCAACATGGAAGTCTGGATGTACCAAGTTGATATGGATCGCTTGCGCCCCAGCGAGTTTCACTGCAGGTGCATAACTGTCATAAGCAGGATCGAAAATAATTACTTCATCTCCAGCATTTACAACAGCTTGAATCGCACACAAAATTGCAGTCGTTGCACCAGGTGTAATGGTAATTTCGCTGATCGGGTCTAAATGGACTTGGTCTCGTTGGCAGAATTGGGCTGCAATTTTTTGTCTTAAACTCAGCAGACCGTCACCAGGTGGATATTGGTTATAGCCTTGTTGTGTGGCTTGAGCTAAAGCTGCAATTAATTCAGGAGGAGGTGGAAAATCAGGAAAACCTTGAGAAAGATTTAACGCGTTCAACTTTTGGGCGAGTGCTGACATCACGCTAAAAATAGTGACACCTAAGTCTGGTAATTTAGATTCAATTTTAATCATGCTGGATAGTAATATTTAGCCCGTTTCTTCGTAGTTTAGCAGTTGAAATGCCTGCACTAAATACAAATATCTGCGACATATTCGTTTTAATTTTCATAAGATTCTAATGATCTTCAATTAAGTTTAAAACCTTAGATGATCTATGTGATCTCATGTTAAAAATGATTGATCTGACTTTGCTTCATTTCATTTTTTAACCAATTTAAAAAAATAATCTTCCGAGGATCTTCAATAAATCTAGTATGGGACAGTAGATAATAGGCAGAACCATCCTGAAGAATTGGTGTTATTTTATTTACAGACTTGAGCTCTAATTCTTTTTCAATCATGTAGATAGAAATGATCGTCTTTCCTAAGCCAGCCAAGCAGCCTTCTAAACATAAGTAAAAATGCTCTAATTCTATTTTGGAATGTTTCTTCAAAATATCTTTGAGTTCATCCAATTGGTGTAATTTTTTTGAAAAATAAGGGCGTGATTTAGAAATTAACAATTCTTTGGTTTTAGGGTGGTGAGATGCTTGGACTGCCACAATATATTCATCGCCAATTTTCTCACTAAACAGATGCGATCCCCATTCAAAATCATTTCTTCGTATTGCGATATCGATATTATCTTTTTCAAAGTCGACTACACCACCACCTGTGAGCAAAACCACTTCAAAATCATGTCCAAGTTTTTTAAATTCAACAAGTCTTGGAATTAACCACTTCATCGAAATGGTTGGTTCACAGGACAGTACCAATTGTTTGTTTTCAGTTTTATTTTGAGTTAGTCCAATTAAACAATCATCCAATTGATTGAAAATATTCTGAGCGCAATGAAAAAGAGTTTCTCCTTCTTTGGTGAGTATCAAGGTTTTATTTCGTCGTTCAAATAATGTGATATTTAATATTTCTTCGAGATTGTAAATTTGCTTACTGACGGCACTTTGCGTAACAAATAATTTCTTTGCTGCAATCGTGACACTGCTGTATTTAGCGACAAAATAAAAAAACTTCAGTGAATTCAAAGATATTTTTTCTATCATTCCAAAAACTCATATATTTTTAGTCGATTTTATTGATTTTATTTTTTTAACTTTTGTTCAAAATGAAGATTACCAAAAGCAAAATAAAGCTAATACAATGGAAAATATATTAAAATTCAGTCCATTTAACAAGCAGCATCTCGATGAATACACATATTCAAAAGAGATAATCAAAAAGGGTTATGCGTTTATTGATTTAAATACATTCCAAGAAATACAGAAAAATAATAATTTTCACGATGTTAATGAGCAAGATGTCAGTGATTTTATAGACAGTTGGAACGCTCTAGATTTAGATCAATTTATGTCGGATAAAGGTAAATATCGAACAAGAAAACATGCAACTTTTACTATTAATGATAAGCATAAAATTTTACTGAAAAATTCTTATATTCCTCATTTTCAGACGATTGAATACAACACTTTGAATGGTGGAATTGCGAGATATTTTTCAGAGATTGATAAAAATACAATTGAAAATCCAATTTTTAGAAATTTACTACAATTCGCATATCTCACCTTTTCAGAAATTGAAACTGAAAATTGGTTTATCGAAGCGCATCAATTTCGCATTGAAGCAAAATTTAACGATAGTGGTAAGCCAACCCCTGAAGGGATACATCGCGATGGGGTGGATTTCGTTTTAATGGCCATGATCAACCGTCAAAATGTTCAGGGTGGAATGACCCGAATTTATGACTTAAATAAGAATTTGAAAGCAGAATTTATGCTTGAAAATTTTTTAGATATCGCACTTGTGGATGATCATCAGGTCTATCACAGCGTAACGGAAATCAAAGTCAATGATTTTACGTTGGGTGATATTGGATTAAGAGATGTATTAGTGATCACGTTTAAAAAGGCATAATGAATGGGTGAGTTTATAGCAGTTATTCTCATCACCATACTTGCTGTTGTGAGTCCTGGTGCTGATTTCGCTATCGTGACAAAAAACAGTTACTTATATGGTAGAAGGATAGGTGTTCTCACTTCACTGGGAATCTCTTTAGGCGTGTTGATTCATGTGACTTATACGCTCATTGCTGTCGCATTTGTCATGGCGTATACACCTCAAATTCTAAATATTGTGAAGTATATTGGAGCGATCTATCTCATTTATATCGGTTATAAAACTTTTGTACAAAGTCCGGTTGTCGAGACGTCATCAACTGCTGCAATTAATCCTTTTCAAGCAGTGAAATATGGCTTTTTCACCAATGCACTTAATCCTAAAACGACTTTATTTGTGATTAGTACATACACTCAAATCATCAGTGTGAGTACGCCTAAAGCGATTCTGGTCGGTTATGGGCTATTTATGTCTTTTGCTCATTTTTTATGGTTTGGATTGGTGGCTTTGCTTTTTTCATCGATTGTTTTAAGACAGAAAATGTTAGCTAAGCAAGTACAGATTAACCGAGTGATTGGAACTGTATTATGTCTGCTAGGGATAGCACTTTTGTTTGCTAAATTTCAATAATAGGGTAGCAATATGAAAAAGATGGCTTTTATCGACATGGAAGGTGTTCTTGTTCCTGAAATATGGAAACACTTTTCAAATGTATACAATATCCCAGAGTTGGCGATTACAACTCGAGAAGTCGCAGACTATAAGTCTCTGATGGAATTTAGAATTAATTTACTGAAAGAAAATAAAATTCCTTTAAAACAATTAATCAATGACATTAAAGAACTGGATGTTATTCCAGATGCTAAGGAGTTTTTAGAATATTTGCAAAAGGCTGAAAATTTTGAAGTTAACATTATTTCAGATTGCTTTTATGAGTTTTTATTTCCCTTTTTTGAAAAATTAAATCTTCCTGTTAAAAATACATATTGTCATCACTTAGAAATTGGACCAGATGGATTTATAGAAAATGTTCTGTATACACGAGATAAAGGGAAACATGAAATTATTGTAAAGTTCCAAAAAGAAAACGTTTCAATGACCAATAGTATTGCGATCGGTGATGCATTTAATGATTTTTCGATGTTGCATTTAGTTGATTATGGTTTTTTATTTCAACCTTCAGAAGAAGTGAGAAAGAACTCTCCAGCTTATTTTTGTAAAGTAGACTCTTATCAAGATATTATTTCACATTTAAATCGTAAAAAAGTGATATAACTTCATAATATTATTGTAGTTTATATAAGATAAAGCAGATAGAAATGACTCTAGTGAGAGCTTAGTTATTTGAATGACTAAGAATAATAAATACAGCCCATTCATGCAGAAATGGGCTTTTTTATGAGGTCAATTCACAATGAATTCAATTTTAGTCAGCGACCAAATTTAAATTTCATTTCTAAGTTAAATCAAAAATTCAACTGCTGCTCGGATGATCCCTAATACCAAACCGATAAATGCACCAACGACAACACCGTTGACGCGGATCATATGTAGGTCACCACCCACTTCACTTTCAATCTTATCAATCATTTCTCGTGAGTCCCATTCGTGAATGCGTTCACTGATAAATAAAATGACTTTTTCGCTGTATTGATCACTGAGATTAACTGCCATTGAACTCATTTTTTCATTTAATAATTGGCGTAATGCAGGATTGGAAATGATGTTTTGACCGACTTGTTGAATCGCGACACGTAAATTTTCAGCAATACCTGAATCTGCTTTCTCCAAATCTTCACGAATGGCATTGCACAGAATGACGACTGCACCAGTAATAAAATTTAAAACTTGAGGACTATCTAACAATGCATTTTTAGTCTCATTTAATTTAAGACTCGCCTGACTTTCAGGATTTGCCAGTTCAGTCATTAAATGCTGTGCAATACTCTCAATTTTTTGACGCCATGGATGCTCTGGATCAGCCAACATTGACTCGACACGCTCTATCAAAGAGTCAATCGTTCTTTGTTGAACATCGATACCGATCCAACTTGCGCCTTTGGCTAAACGCCACACTCCGAGTTCTTTAAACAGGGTGCGGGTTAGCTCGCGAGTTTGTTCAGGATGTGAAGTGACCCAACCGTGCGCAACATCTAGACCACGTTGTAAAACATCTTGGTGGAAGTCATTTTCTAATACGGCACGAATCATTTCACTGGCCAGGGTATTGATTTGAGTGTTCTTCACCCACTGCACACTGTTAGTTTGAATAAACCTACCGACTTGTTCTTGTCCAACAAACTCAAAAACTTTAGGCACTGTTTGTTGAATCACTTGAGTCACTTGACGATTGTTATCTGGATTGGCTAGCCATTGTCCTGCTGCCAAACTTACATCTGCTTGACTCAAGCTTTTTGCCACAATCTGTGGCGATAGGAAGTTTTCTTGAACAAAACGTCCCATGGATTCTGCAATACGCGCTTTGTTACGTGGAATAATTTCGGTGTGATCTTTTAAAAACTTAGGGATAGGAATACGACCGAATGGATTCCGAAACAAAACCGTAATGGCATACCAATCTGCTAAACCACCAACCACACCTGCTTCAGCAGACAACATTAAAATATGAATAAGCCAAACATATTCTGGAAAAATTTTGGCAGCCACCATGAGCGATATCCAAGCCAACACAGCGACAACCAGTGCGATCATGGCAAAACGTTTGCTTCGATCCAAACTAGGGATAGTCATTGTTGGTGATGCGCTCATGCATAATTCCTATCTAAGCTGTTGTATTAATATTATTTTATTGTGATTGAGAAGGCTGTGTTTGTACAGGCAGTACGTCGCCTGTAGCACTTAAACCATATTTAGACCCTAAGGCTTGTAAAATTAAACGTGCATCAAAAGCATCTTGAGGTGCTGTTTTTTGATTTTTAAAAAAGGTGATGGTATAGGCTACTTGAACTGGCTCTAAACTGACCACCTGTGGCACATCATAAAAAGGATCAAAGAACATAGGGTGTCTACGATATCCATAACCATACGGGTAAGGATTGGAATAAACCACAGCTTGACGAGGTGGTTGTTGTGTGCGATTGCTTGGATCATCTTGGACTTTAAAAAAATGAAAGCCCTGTTTGACCGTTGTTTGTGCAGCTTTAAGTAAGGTTATTTCTTCAGCTGTCCCATAGCTCATATTGGATGAGCCTTGAAAACTAATGCGGTACGTCGATTGGTTCAAGGGAATAGTTGAGAATTGCCCAAGCTGATCAAATGTACGTGGTTTACTTGGCGTCGTGACACAACCAGACAGCAGGATCATGCCAGATAATCCCAAAATCATGCATAAGTTCTTCATTTCGCTCTCCTGAAGTCTGTTGTGTCAATATCAATTTAGAAGCTACTGTTTGGCTGTTTTAAGAATTCTATTTCCTCAGGCGTAGAGAGACGATTTAAAATTTCATTACGATGAGGATAGCGGCCGAAACGTTCAATGATGATTTGATGTTTCTTCTCAAAGTCTAAATTTACAGGGTTGCCTAATGCCTCAAACAAACGAAGCGCTTGAGTGTGAATGATTTTTGATTCGCTATGCATGAAAGGCATATATAAGAAGCTACGTTGTTCAGGTTCCAGTTCGAGATCTAAACCAAGACGAACCGCTTCTTGAGCTAGCCCAAGTGCTAATGGATCTTGGGCAAAAGATTCAGGTTTGCCACGATAAACATTACGAGAAAATTGATCCAAGACAATGATTTCTGCTAAGCGTCCTAAAGCAGTTTCCCGCCATGTCCATAGTTCGCCTGCGGCAGCTTGTTGGATGGTGTGACCAAATTGCGCTTGAATAAGTTGATCGAAAGCATCGCTTTTCGCAAACCAATGCGGTTGAGTTTCAGCACTGAACCAAAAATCTATAACGTTGTGATAATTCATATTCTTTACAGTTTGTTAGCATTTATTCTGCAATAAAATCACAAATTTCAGATGTCTTAAAGACTAAGATTGTGTTAAAAATTTGCCAAAATAAAAGGTTTATCCAACTGAAATGTATATGCAAACTGCATTTGCGAATATAAATCACGGTATACTTGATATAAATCAATAATTTTTTATCTCAGTCGTTCTTCTAGATAAGCGAGTAAGTAATGAGTCAACCCGAAGCGCTCTCTGAAACAATTTTACCAAATTGGGTGGATTCGACGGTGTTTAAAGGTATGTTACGAGGCATTGAGCGCGAAAGCCTAAGGATGCAAAGTGATGGCTTTATCTCCCAGAAAGATCATCCTAAGGGTTTAGGCTCTGCGTTAACTCATCCTCATATTACGACAGATTATTCTGAAGCCTTACTTGAGTTTATTACCCCTCCTCAATCTTCAATTTCTGAAGCATTAAGCTACTTAGAAGATATTCATGCTTTCACCCATCGACACCTAGAAGATGGTGAAAAGCTATGGCCAATGTCGATGCCATGTATGTTGGATGATGAAGAAGAAAGCATTCGTCTTGCGCAATATGGCTCATCCAATATCGGTAAATTCAAAACTTTATACCGCCGTGGTTTAGGTGTACGTTATGGTCGTCGTATGCAGACGATTTCAGGTGTACATTACAATGTTTCATTCCCTGATGCGTTGTTTGAGCAGTTGCAAGCAAACGAGCAAGATGAAGCTTTAAAACAGCTCAGTTTGCAGGATTATCGCAGCCATCGATATTTCGCTTTAATTCGAAATTTCATTCGTTTAACCCCATTGGTTATGTTCCTGATAGGTGCAAGCCCATCGGTCTGTCGTTGTTTTATGACGGGTCGTGAACATCATTTATTGCCTTTAATTAAGGGAACATTGTATTTGCCATATGCCACTGCATTGCGTATGGGGCGCTTTGGATATCAAAACTCGGCGCAGAAAGAGTTAGGTATTCATTACAATGATTTGAAAGGATATTTAGCAGGTTTACAAAAGGCGGTGAAAACGTCTTATGCTGCTTTCAGTCGTTTGGGATTAGATGACGAAGCGGGTGAGCCGATCCAAATTAATGATCACGTACTGCAAATTGAAAACGAGTACTACAGTCTTGTACGTCCTAAACAAGTACCACAGTCTGGTGAAACACCATCTGATGCATTAGCAAACCGTGGGGTAGGGTATGTTGAATTACGCGCAGTAGATGTGAATCCATACAGCCCAATTGGTATCAATGAAGATACTGCAGGCTTCCTTGAGGTATTAGCGCTTTATTGTTTATTAAAAGACAGTCCTGAACTGCTAGATGATGAACTTGAAGTGATTGAACAAAACCAGCAAGAAGTTGTGAATCGTGGGCGTGCACCAAATGCTGCCATTGTTGAAAATGGTCAATCAATTGAAATTGAGACATGGGCAAATCAATATCTCAAACAGATGCAGCCTTTAGCAGAAACGTTAGATCAAGCTCACTCGACCTCGTTGTATTCTGATGCAATGCAAATTATGCAATCACGAGTAGATGAAGTGGATGAAACCTTCTCTGCGAAAATAGTAGAAGATACAGTAAAACATAGTGGTACTTGGAGCTTAGGTAGTGTGCTCGCGCATCAACATGCTGATCATTATCAAAACTATGTGTTATCTCAGGATAAAGTCACCTATTTTGAACAACTCACAGTGCAATCACTTGAACAGCAACAACAGTTGGAAGCAGAGTCTAGTTTAAGCTTTACAGAATATCTAAAAGCATATCGATAAAAATATTGAGGAAAGTATATGCAGTGGCAAAATTATCGCATGATGAGTGGTCTGTTGTTTGTAGCCAGCGTGATTGGAATGGCCTTCGCGTTGTATCTCGAACATGTCCAAGGACTTGAGCCTTGTCCATTGTGTGTATTTCAACGGTTAGGTCTGATCGGATTGGGGCTGATTTCTTTTATTGCGTTTCTACACAATCCCGTCCGTAATGGTTTAAAACGAGTATATGCTTTCCTAGGGACATTATCGATTTTATGGTCAGCGGGTGTTGCTGCACGTCATGTATGGCTGCAGAGTTTACCTCCAGAAAAAGTGCCAAGTTGTGGGCCTGGCTTAGATTATTTGGTAGATGCTTTGCCGCTTAAAACTGTGCTTCAACAAGTGCTGTCAGGATCAGGCGAATGTGCGGTAGTAGACTGGACTTTCCTAGGTCAGTCTTTACCTGTGTGGTCTTTGGTATTTTTTAGTATTTTGTTGATCATCTCGATTTGGCAGTTATTCAGAAAGTATCCTGCTTAAAATAAAAAAGCCAACTGATCAGTTGGCTTTTTTATTGAAGATGGTCAGGTTTCTACGATTCCTTCCATGCTTTCTAATTTGATTAAATATTTACGGATTTGCTCTTCAGCTAATTCATCGTGATGTGGATAGAACCATTTAACGATTTGCTCAGCAACACTGGAATGGTATTGAATCTCCATATGATTGAGCCCGTAGAACACCGCTTTGTGTGATTCTGGCAATTTCAGTTGGAATCGCGGATTTGGATGCTCACCCAAAGCACTTTGCACACTCACTAAGTAATCGCCAATGACTTTAAGTGTACGATTTTTACGATTTTCAAACTCAATTGTTCCAGCTACTAAGAATGTATTGATATGTGAAGGCAGCGGTGCAGGTTTACGATTATCATCCATCATGCCAATACGAGCGTGATTGTGTTCCCAGTCGTCATCACGGACACTACCATGGCGTAAATCCAAAATACCATCACTGCGAATATTCACAATGTGGCTGGCTAACTTGATGACGGGAAAGTGTCCAATTTTTTCTTGAACGGCAAAGCCAATACGTTCTAGAACCGCACCATGATGTGGAGAACCTAAGCAGACCAAATTCTCTGCCATGTGAAACCATTGATGGAGATTTTGTTTACCATAAAACAAAGCACTTCTAGAAACCAAACCACCCATACTGTGACCGATTAAATCAAGGCTGGTGATACGTGGATTGCGCTTTACCAAGTCTTCAAGCATATTGGCCAACGAACGACCATTCGCTGAAATTCTGCGCCCAGTGTTGTAATGCAAATAAAGCATGGTGTTGTTGTCGCGTTGTGCAAGTAGTTTTTCACCAATACCGCCATAGTTGCGATTCGTCCAATCAAGATGATTCATGCACAGACCATGGCAAAAGATCACGACACGACCTGACAGGTCACCCTGTTGTAACTCTCCATAGTGATCATACAGATTACTGGTAATCGCCAACGGATTTTGATTTTTGAGTAAATAGTCGCCAATCACGCCATTAAGAGCACTGACCAAAAAAATCATTTTTGGCGTGAGGGGCTTATCATGGAGTTTCGGAAATTGATCAATGATTTTGCGCAGGGCTGGTGCGACCAAATAATTTCCGTAATTTAGAAGCGTGTCATATGAAAATTGATATAACTTTTGAACGTAGGTTTTCTTTTGAAATTCTTTTGATGTTTTTTTACTTAAACCAAATACGGTTAAGAGCACTTCACGTTGAAGTGATTGAATGAGATTTTGAACAGCAAGGTTAATTGGAGTGCTGACCAGTTGTGCCAAACCTTCAAGCACATCGGCCTGACTCGGAGGAGATCGATCCCATTTACAATAGGTTTCATGTAGTGGCGTTAAACTCGGCATCTAGTCTTATCCTGATAGTGCATGATCATCTAAAGACACTTTATTTTTAGCAATGATCACTGTATAAAATTCCTTGTATTTATCTTATGTTGTTCATCCCGAACAATTTTTAAGATAACTTTGATTTCAGATCGGCTCTAATTTTTTTGTCTGACAATATTTGTTATCGTACAAAAGAGAAACAAATATGTGATATGAATCACAATAAAAATTAGAACAATTTTGAGGAAAATGCAATTAATCAGTTCATGAATATTATCTATCTACATGGATTTCAAAGTAGTCCTTTTTCGATCAAAGGGCAACTGATTCGTCAGTATTTTGAAAGACATGAACATGTACAAGTGCATTTGCCTGATTTAAATATGCCGCCTGATCAGGTCATTGCTTCGATTTCGACACTCATCGAGTCTATGTCAAATGTCGTTTTGATTGGGAGCAGTTTAGGTGGATTTTATGCGACGCAGCTTGCCGCGAAACATGGAGTCGCAGCTGTACTGATTAATCCCGCTATGCAACCATGGAAATTATTTAGAAACTTGTTTTCAACGGCGCAGTTTCCTTATCCAGTCACTGCGAATTGGTCGTTAGATGAAGCTCAGCTTGATCAATTGGAGCATATGGTAGCTCCGTTTGTGCAAGATGCAGACAAAATCTTGGTCTTGTTACAACAAGGTGATGAAGTTTTGGATTATCGTGAAGCGGAACGTTATTATAATTGCGATGGTCATCAAGCGTTCCTCATTACAGAAACATATGGCAATCACGCGATGGATGATTTCGCGGATAAAATACCCTTGGTATATCAGTTTTTAGCTGACAGCTTAAAATAAGGAAACAATTCAACGTGTCTCAATATACGGCCCAATCCCTTGAAGTCTTATCTGGTTTAGATCCTGTACGCCGTCGTCCAGGCATGTATACCGATACCACACGTCCAAACCATTTGGCGCAAGAGGTTATTGATAATGCGGTCGATGAAGCATTGGCAGGACACGCAAATAAAATTACAGTGACTGTGTATAAAGATGGTTCATTGGCAGTAGAAGATAACGGGCGTGGTATGCCAGTTGATATTCATCCTGAATATGGTCAAAGCGGCATTGAAATTATTCTGACTAAACTGCATGCAGGTGGGAAATTCAGTACAGATAATTATCAATTCTCTGGTGGTTTGCACGGGGTTGGTATTTCTGTTGTAAATGCGCTTTCCACACGTGTGGAAGTCCAAGTTCAGCGCCAAGGTAATTTATACAAAATGGCCTTTGAGCAAGGTGAAGCAACGGCACCACTTGAAGTTCTGGAAGGTAAAGCACCCAAACGTGCATCGGGTACCTCAGTTCACTTTTGGCCTGAAGCGAAATATTTTGATTCACCTAAATTTGCATTGAAGGCACTTAAACACAATTTAAAAGCGAAGGCGGTATTAGCTGCTGGCTTACAAATCAATTATGTTGATGAAATTAACGACGAAAAGATCACGTGGCAGTTTGAAAAGGGTCTCGTCGATTATTTGATGGATGAGTTGGAAGATCGTGAAATCATCCCTATGCCTGCATTTGTCGCTACAGGTGACGCGGAACGTGCCAGTGCGGAGTTTGCGATTTGTTGGAATGTTGAAGGTGGAGAGAGCATTCAAGAATCTTATGTGAACTTGATTCCAACGGCGCAAGGTGGCACACATGTGAATGGTCTTCGTTCAGGTGTGACGGATGCGATCCGAGAGTTCTGTGAGTTACGTAATCTCTTACCACGTAATATGAAGCTTTCAGCGGAAGATGTTTGGGATGGCGTGAACTATATTCTGTCTTTGAAATTTCAAGAGCCACAATTTTCAGGTCAAACCAAAGAGCGTCTTTCAAGTCGTGAAGCCTCTGCGATTGTGCAGAACATCGCAAAAGATGCTTTTGCCTTATGGTTGAATCAAAACTCTGAAATTGCAATGCAATTGGCTGAAATGGCGATTTCAAAAGCGGGACGTCGTTTAAAAGCTGCAAAGAAAGTTGAGCGCAAAAAAATCGTTTCAGGTCCAACTTTACCAGGCAAATTATCTGATTGTGTGGGACATAGTTTGGAAGAGTCAGAACTATTTATTGTAGAAGGTGATTCTGCTGGAGGATCTGCCAAACAGGCGCGTGATAAGAATTTCCAAGCGATTATGCCGATCCGCGGAAAAATTTTAAACACTTGGGAAGTCTCTTCAGATGAAGTACTTGCTTCTCAAGAGGTGCATAATATTGCAATCGCAATAGGAGTCGATCCAGGTTCTGATGATTTGTCTGAACTCCGCTATGGCAAGATCTGTATTCTTGCCGATGCAGACTCAGATGGATTACATATTGCGACTTTGCTATGTGCATTATTTGTGAAGCACTTCCCAAGTCTAGTTGAAGCAGGGCACTTATTTGTTGCGATGCCACCTTTATTCCGTATTGATGACGGTAAAGATGTGCATTACGCGCTTGACGAAGCAGAATTAGAAGGCATATTGAAAAAAGCCAAAACTAAATCCCCACAAATCACACGATTTAAAGGTTTGGGTGAGATGAATGCAAGTCAGCTCCGTGAAACAACATTGGATCCCAATACTCGTCGTTTGGTGCAACTAGATTTGGATGATGTGCATTTTACTTCAGGTTTATTAGATAAATTATTAGCCAAGAAACGCGCAAGTGATCGTAAAGAATGGTTGGAACAAAAAGGCAACTTAGCTGAATTAGTCGTTTAATTTTCTGCAGACACGAGCATTAAAGCCCGCAGATGCGGGCTTTTTTATACTTCACAGAGTGAACAATTCACACCACGACAGTTGTGTAGCACTGAACTGCGTGCACTATTTTTATTGGTACCTGGACCGCCGACTAAAGGTCCTGCAAGTTGTTCTGCGCCTGACCCTGGACGCCATTTGGTCTTCATGTTGATTTGTTGTCTGCCAGTAATCATTGGTTTAGCTAAGGTGGGTTGTTGACAGTATTTACATTCGATAGTGTCAGTTGCAATCCTAGAAATAGGCACACGTTGTTCAAAAATTCCTTCGCAGTGCTCACAGCGGAAATCGTATAATGGCATGATCGTGCTCCTACTTATTTTTAAGCATGCGCATGTTTAAAAGTTAAAAAGGAGGTAGCTCGCATGCTTACTCAAGCTACCCCGTAAAATGGTGAAACCTGTAACAACAATAATGCGCTAATTAGCGTTTATGCCCCCAAAATTTATCGTCATTTAAAGCACCTTGCGGCAAGATATTTTGTTCAAAAATGGAGGTTGGGAGTGAGACGGTACATGCACAGTTTGGAATATCTACAATACCTCCGATACGACCCTCAACCGGTGCAGCGGTAAGTAACATGTAGGCTTGTGACCCAGTAAAGCCAAAATTTTCAAGATACTTAATGGCTTTTAGACATGCTTGGCGGTAAGCCACTGTCGCATCGAGATAGTGATTTACACCATCTTCAACACTGATCCCTTCGAAAGTCAGCCATTGATCATAATTTGGACGCACATTGCTTGGAACAAAGATAGGTGAATCAATATTGTATTTTTCCATCCCACCTTTAATTAAATCGAAACCGACACGTGTAACGCCATCCATTTCAATCGCACCACAGAAACCAATTTCACCATCACCTTGTGAGAAGTGGAGGTCGCCCATTGAGAAGCCAGCACCTTTTTGATAAACAGGGAAGTAAATACGGCTTCCTGCAGCAAGGTCTTTAATGTCTGTGTTACCCCCATGTTCACGTGGAGGAACTGTGCGTGCAGCTTCAGCCGCCATACGATCAAATTCGGGACCTTTTACACCACGCAGAACGGCTGTACGTGGATCAGGAGGGTTTGCTTGACCTTTAGGAACGAGCAATGCTTCACGGCGATTCCATTCTTTCAGTAAATCATGTGATGGTAGGGTTCCCATCAAGCCAGGATGTTTTAAACCTGCAATACGTACACCAGGGATATGACGTGAAGTTGCAAATAAACCTTTCAAATCCCAAATGGCTTTATCTGCCTCTGGGAAATAGTCCGCCAAGAAGCCACCACCATTTTCTTTGGCAAAAACACCCGAAAAACCCACATCAGAAATCGGTTGAATGTCTAGTAGATCAATGACCAACAAATCACCTGGTTCTGCACCTTCAACATAGAATGGCCCTGTTAAAGGATGAGCACGTGTTAAATCCACATTTTTAACATCAGAAATATCGTCAGTATCTTTAATTTGTGCGTCAAGGAAATCCAAACTTTCAATCAGAATTTCTTCACCAGGTTTTACTGATGTCAGAAAAGGTAAGTCTGGGTGCCAACGGTTGTGACCAATTTCGGCTTGCTCCGCAAGTGGAACTCCTGGTTTGATTTTGATATGTTGCATAATGTATCCCCTATATTGAGGTCAAATAAAGTTTAGGTCTCAGTGTTGTTGTGATGCTTCGTGTATCCGTAACGGATCAAGTGGTTTCACTGCTGGCTCAATCATCTGAATTTGAAGCTTCCTATTGTCGTAATAGATGATGAATTCACTAATGTGCTTGTTGTTTAGAAAAGCTTTCGCGAGTGCAGGTTCAACTAACACTTTAAAACGACGGCTTAAACCCCGAGCACCAAATCGAACATCATGTCCTGAACTCAGGAATCGAACGGCAGCATCGGTCAAAGCAATGGTTCGACTTTGCTTTTTTAGACGTTGGTTCATTTTGTCAATTTCGAGTTGGACTAAGGTTGCAGCAAAATCAGATTCAACTGGCTGATAATGTAAGATTCGCTCAATGCGATTTAGAAACTCAGGATCAAACTTTTTATCGAGTGCTTTTGTCGTGATTTCACTGTCATCTAATTTCAAATGCTTGGCTAATTTCTGGAGTGGTTTTGGTAATTGACTAAGTTGTTTCAGGCGCTTTTGAGCATCTTTGGCACCTACATTACTGGTCATAAAAATCATACAGTTTTTAAAGTCTAAAACCTTTGTACCCGCAGTTAATTTTAAAGTTCCTGTTTCAAGCACATTGAGTAGCCCTCGAATGACTTCAGTACTGGCTTTTTCAATTTCATCAAAGAGAACAATGCCAGGTTTGGAGAAACTCCCTTGAATCAGGGCTTCATCGAATAAAGTATTTCCTTCTTTAGAGCCGACATAGCCTGGTGGGGCACCTGTCAGGGCGGCTGCATAATGCTCTTGTGCCAATGTATTCATATCAATTCGGCAGAATGCATCAGCTTTACCGTGTATCGCTTCAGCAATGAGGCGGACTGTTTCAGTTTTTCCTACACCGGTAGGACCTAACATCAGTGTGACACTTAAAGGACGATGAGCTGCGTTAAAATCTGCTTTCACTGTGGTGAGCATATTTTCAATTTCATCAAGTGCGGCTTCTTGTCCAATAATATGTTCACGTAGATGGGTCATCACGGTATCTGGTTCAAAACTGAATCGGGAAGTACGTGCTATACATTCCTTGCTTTGCATGTCATAGCGTTGTTTTGCCAAACTTTCCTGATTGGCATGTATACGGTCACTGGCAAATGTCATGTTCGAAACCTCCTGAAATCAAGTCGGACGAAGCTTCTTTAAGAAGCTTCTTTCTCTAACCCTTCGTGAGGTAAGTTGCCAATTGGGCACTCTGCAACGCCAATGGTTGAACGT
The DNA here is from genome assembly GCF_013417635.1 of Acinetobacter sp. YH12239. Taxonomy (NCBI): domain Bacteria; kingdom Pseudomonadati; phylum Pseudomonadota; class Gammaproteobacteria; order Moraxellales; family Moraxellaceae; genus Acinetobacter; species Acinetobacter sp. YH12239. The sequence continues at coordinate 55,346 of NZ_VPDP01000013.1, forward strand.
GTAAACTGCTCAACATTTTCCTGTGCTTTTTGTGCGTCTAAGACCCATGTCTTGTAGAAGTCGAATGGACAATCGGCAACCCCTTTATCACCATCACCATTGTTGTATACGCCTGTATAGCCACGGTGTAGCAGCTTGAACAAGTGGTTTTGTGATTGATCGTATTTACGTGCATCACGTATTTCTGTGAGTGATAACTGCGCGTATTGGATACCATTTTCTTCCGTACCACATTCACCTAATGTACGTCCGTCAAAGCCGACCACTGCTGAATGTCCAAAGTAGGTATACACCCCATCAAAACCAGTACAATTGGCAACAGCGACATAAACGTTATTTGCCCAAGCCATACATTTGGCCATATTGATTTGCTGTTCATCAGCCGGGTACATATAACCTTGGCATCGCACCACAAGTTCAGCACCTTTCATCGCACAGTCGCGCCAAATTTCAGGGTAATTGCCGTCGTCACAGATAATGAGTGACATCTTGATGCCTTTAGGGCCTTCTGTCACATAAGTCGTATCTCCAGGGCACCAGCCTTCAATTGGACACCATGGAATAATCTTGCGATATTTTTGAACGATTTCACCTTTATTATTGATGAGCACTAAGGTGTTATATGGCACTTTATGCGGGTGTTCTTCGTGCTGTTCCCCAGTAATTGAGAATACGCCCCAAACATTTGCTTCAATACAAGCTTGAGAGAAAATTGCCGTTTCATCACCTGGGATTGTGGCTGCCGTTGCCATCATTTCATCATGATCATACATAATGCCCATGGTGCTGTATTCAGGGAAAACAATGAGATCCATGCCTGGAATACCTTGTTTAATACCTTTCAACATTTCAGCAATTTTTTTTGCATTCTCAAGTACTTCTGCTTTGGTGTGCAAGCGTGGAATTTTATAGTTCACTACTGCTACACCTACTGTATTTGGACTACTTGAGATATCACCGTGACGCATTCAACTTACTCCCCATATCTTTAAAATTAAAATCTATATAAGGAGTTTCGCGTGAAATTGATCGATGCAAAATACGGTGAATTGCGTATATGAAGCGATATTTCAAATAAGTTTTTAGATCGAAATAACAATACCACTCCAACAAATGGTCAAAAAATCCCCCGAAAAAATCGAGGGAAATGCCAAATTAAGAGTTGATGAGATGAAGTGCTTTAAACTGAAAGATATGTACTAATGGTTGCTTCATCGACATTCGCTCTGACATCTTCATAAGCAAAACGGCCTTTATCGATGACCAAGAAGCGATCTGCCATCGCCATAGTAAAGCTCAGTACTTGCTCGGAGACCACGATAGTGAGGTCTCGTTGATCGCGAATTTCTTTTAGCGTTTTCGCGATATCTTTAATAATCGAGGGCTGGATTCCCTCGGTAGGTTCATCGAGCAGCAATACTTTGGGATTGGTGGCGAGTGCACGTGCAATTGCCAATTGTTGCTGTTGTCCACCAGATAAATTTCCCCCTTTGCGTTTACGCATATCCCAAAGTACAGGGAAAAGCTCATACAGATCGTCAGGTACTTTGCCATGGGCAGACGCAGGGAGACCTGTTTGAATATTCTCTAGAACAGACATGGTTGAGAAAATCATACGACCTTGAGGAACATAAGCAACACCATTTTCCACACGTTGATACGGGTCAAGCTTTTCTAAGTTTTTACCATCGAGCTTGATTTCGCCTTGAGTATTTTTAATATCACCGATAAGAGTTTTAAACAGTGTGGTTTTTCCCATCCCATTTCGACCCATAATCGCCACAATTTCTTTGGGTTGAATTTTAAGTTCTAGATCATGAATGACTTGGCTTTGTTTATAACCTGAACACAAAGAACTAATTTCTAATAATCCGCTCATAAGGCCTCCTTAGTGTCCGAGATAGACTTCAATGACTTTTGGATCACTTTGCACATCATCCATTTTTCCTGCTGCGAGGATTTTCCCTTGGTGCAATACTGTCACTTTATCTGCAATGGTTTTTACAAACTCCATATCGTGCTCAATCACGAGGACTGAGCGTCCTTTACTGATTTCACGAAGCAGTTGCGCTGTCTGTTCACGCTCAGAAACACTCATGCCTGCCACAGGTTCATCCAGCATTAACAACTCGGGGTCTTGCATAAGCAACATCCCTATTTCAAGCCATTGTTTTTGTCCATGAGACAATAAGCCTGCGGAGGTGTGTAATAAATCAGTGAGGAAAATTTTTGAAGCGACTTCTTGGATACGTTCTTCAACATCTTTGGTTCGCTTAAAGAACAAAGCCCCAAAAACATTACGACCACGTGGGAAAGACATTTCGAGGTTGTCATAGACTGAAAGGTTTTCGTAAATATTAGGATTTTGAAATTTACGACCGACACCTTTACGAACGATTTCGAACTCTTTGAGCTTAGTCAGTTCAATATCATTAAATTTGATCGTGCCAGAAGTTGCTTTAGTTTTACCGCAAATCAAATCCAACACTGTTGTTTTACCTGCACCATTAGGACCGATCACCACGTGAACTTCGTTTTTATCGAGATAGAAGTTGAGATCGCTGACGGCTTTAAAGCCGTCAAACGAGACTGTGAGATCTTCAATTACAAGTACAGGTTTTGCCATTTCTACGCCGACTTTACTCATTTCACACCTCCTTCTACTTCAATATTGCTATCTTTTTTGGACTCCGTGGGTTGATGGGGGGTAGGCGAAGCCGTTGTTTTTTTATCTTTGAATATCAGTGGGCGAACATATTTTTCATATAGGCCAGCTAAACCATTCGGTAAGAACATCACAACGCCTATGAACAATGCACCAAGGAAGTACAACCATACTTCAGGGAATGCTTCAGAGAAGTAAGTTTTACCAAGGTTAACTAAAACTGCACCATATACAGCTCCGATCAGTGATAAACGTCCGCCTACTGCAGCCAAGATCACCATTTCAATAGATGGGACGATGCCAATAATCGTTGGAGACATGAAGCCGACTTGTAGCGTAAACATTGCCCCACCGATGGAAGAAACGACTGCCGCAAAGCAGAAGATAAAGACTTTGTACATTGAAACGTCATAGCCAGAAAAACGTACACGTTCTTCTTTTTCACGCATTGCAGAAAGTAAGCGACCTAACTTTGAGCTGAGAACAAATCGACTGATCATGATGACTGCAATGAGTAGTAATGCATTGATGTAATACAAAACGTACTTTGCTTCATCCGTACGGATGTCCCAGCCATGTAATGTCTTGAGATCAGTAATACCGTTGATACCACCAGTAAAGCCTTGTTGACCAATAATCAAAATTGTCAAAATCGCAACAATCGCTTGCATGATGATAGAGAAATACACGTCTCCTACACGACGAGTAAACATTGCAAAACCAATAATAAAAGCCAATAAAATTGGAATAATTACAATCGCGAATAGGGTAAATGTGAAACTATGGAATGGTTCCCAGAACATTGGTAGGCTGGTAATTTGGTTCCAGTCCATAAAATCAGGAATACCGGGTGTGGTTTGAGCTGCTGTGGATTGCATGTCAGAAGCTTCGAGCTTGAGGAACATGGCCATACAGTAGCCACCGATCCCAAAGAAAATACCCTGACCTAAACTCAAAATGCCGCCGTAACCCCAGCACAGCACTAAACCAATCGCGACAAAAGCAAACGTAAGATATTTACCCATTAAATTGAGACGGAAAACATCTAAAAATATGGGCATTACAAATAGGATCAGTACTGCCAATATAGCCAGTCCAATCGCACCTTCTTTACCGCCTAACAAGGCATTCATTGGATTACTCATATCAATCTCTCCTGAATACCTATTTACGAACTTTGATTGAGAACAAACCTTGAGGACGTAACATCAAAATGATGATGACCGTCGCTAAGGTAATGACTTTGGCAACAGAGCCTGAAAGGAAGAACTCTAGGATTGACTGGGCTTGTGCAATACTGAAAGCCGAAGCGATAGTGCCTAATAGACTTGCAGCTCCACCAAACACCACAACCAAGAACGTGTCTACGATATAGAGAGAGCCTGCAGTTGGACCAGTTGAGCCAATTGTTGTAAACGCCGCACCAGCAATACCGGCCAAACCACAACCTAATGCGAATGTTAGACTGTCCACACGCTTTGTATTAATACCAACGGCACCACTCATGAAACGGTTTTGGTTTGTCGCACGAAGCTGTAAGCCCCAGCGAGAACGATAGATAAGGAAATAGACAAAAGCAGTCACGGTAAGTGTGACACCGACAAGGAATAATCCATTAATAGGAATATCAATCGTCTCTGTCGGTTGATAAGCGCCCATAAGCCAATCAGGTAGTGTTGGACTCACTTCTTTGGGACCAAATGTAGAGCGAAACACTTGTTGCATGATTAAGCTCAAGCCCCAAGTTGCAAGCAAAGTATCGAGTGGCCGCTGATAAAGCCGACTAATCATGAGCCGTTCGACCATATAGCCGATAATGCCTGCTGTCAGAAAAGCTGCCACAATCGCTACAATAAAATAATAAGGAAGTAATTGAGGAAAATAGCTTTCAGTCAGGGTTGAAATGACAAATGTGGTATACGCGCCTATTGTGAGGAATTCACCATGTGCCATATTGATGACACCCATTTGCCCAAAAATAATTGCAAGGCCCAGTGCCATTAACAACAGCACACAGAAAACAGAAAGACCATTAAAGCCTTGCATCGCAAATATTGCACCGAAGTCAGCTAAAGATAAATCCATCGCCTCATCCTCCAAGCTTTAAATAATAGGTTTGAAATGAAAAGATCAGGAGAGGGCTCTCCTGATCATGTGCTGTCGATTAGTAGCCTTTAGGGAATGGATTAGGCTTGATTAAACCTTTTGATTCGTAGACCACTTTGAATTGACCATTGGTTTGCACTTGTGCAATACGTGATTTGCTCCATAAATGATGATTGGCATCAATTTTCACGTAACCTTCAGGCGCATTTTTCATTTCGATGCCTGGAGAGGCTTTGGTAACTTTAGCAACATCAAAACTACCAGCTTTTTCAACTGCGGCTTTCCATAACCACGGACCAAGATAAGCGGCTTGAGTCACATCACCAATTACTGCTTTAGGACCGTATTTCGCTTTAAATGCTTTTACGAAAGCTGCGTTACTTGGATTATTTAGACTTTGGAAATATTTCATTGAAGAGTAGAAGCCCTTCATATTTTCGCCACCAATCCCCAGTAATTCATCTTCTGTCACAGAGAAGGTGAGCAGTGTTTGCTTATCGCCAGTCACGCCTGCAGCTTTCATTTGCTTATAGAAGGAAACGTTTGATCCACCCACCACGGCAGCGACAATTGCATCTGGTTTACGAAGTTTGGTTTTGTTAATTAAAGAACCAAATTGCGTATGTCCAAGCGGGTAGTATTCTTCACCGACGACTTTACCTTTCAACACTTTTTCAATGTGTGTACGGGCAATTTTCATGGTGGTACGTGGCCAAATATAGTCAGAACCGATTAAATAGAATGTTTTGGCTTTTTTCTCACGTGCAAGCCAATTCAGAGACTCAAGCACCTGTTGTGTAGCTTCTTGACCGGTATAAATCACATTTTTAGATTGTTCTAGACCTTCATAGAATGTTGGGTAATACAGAAGCGAATTATTTCGTTCAATAATAGGTAAGACGGCTTTACGAGAAGCTGAAGTCCAGCAACCAAAAATTGCTGCAACACGATCCTTTTCAGTTAATTTTCGGGCTTTCTCAGCGAAAGTTGGCCAGTCAGATGCACCATCTTCTTGAACAATTTTAATCTGACGACCTAATACACCACCTTGTTTGTTGATCTGCTCAATGGCTAAGCGTTCTGCTTGGATGGCTCCTGTTTCAGAGATTGCCATCGTTCCTGTCGCTGAATGAAGCTGACCGACATAGACGAATTTATCATTTACGTTAAGTTTGGTTGTATTTACTTTTGCTGTCGCTGGAGCACTCGCAGTGGTCAAGACAGGTGCCAGTAAAAAAGGAACAGCGAGTAGTCCTGCGAGTAAGCCAGATGTTTTAACTTTAGATTTTAAGGTCATTGGTGTTCCCCTGATGAAGTGGATAAGGCCATTGCGCGATTTATTGTTTGCGCTTGCTATGGACTTAAGCCTAAGGGGTGTTAAAAAATGAGCATATACGTCACTTTACGTATATCGATGTTCCTCAAAATGTTTTTTGATGAAAGTTAAGCTGGGCATAGATTTTGCTAACTGTAAGGGTCTATTTAAATTGCCTAGCTTTATGGTTTCATCTAGCAATACTCCTCAAGCACCGCAACGGGTGATTCATACACGCCGTAAATACAATACTTGGGTGGTTGATGAGAGTATTGAAGACTATGCACTACGCTACGCACCGAGGTCAGTAAGACGGTGGTCCCTTTGGACGGTGACCAATACAGCGCTTGCAGCAGTCAGTTTTCTAGCGATGGAAGCGCTTGGTGCAACCATGTTATGGCAATACGGCTTTAGCAATGCATTCTGGGCCTTAGTGGTCGTTTCAATCATTATCTTTTTGACCAGTTGGCCTATTGGATATTACGCGGCCAAATACAATGTTGATATTGACCTACTTACACGGGGCGCAGGCTTTGGCTATATCGGCTCATCTATAACTTCAGTCATTTACGCCAGTTTTACTTTCATCTTCTTTGCTTTTGAAGCCGCTATCATGGCTTTGGCGCTTGAGCTTGGTTTAGGTGTGCCGCTGAGTCTAGGTTATTTAATTTCTGCGCTTATTATTCTGCCCCTGGTGATCAAAGGCATAGGGTTTATTAATAAAGTACAAGCGTTTACCCAACCATTATGGATTTTTTTATTATTACTACCATGGTGCTTTGTTTTGGTGAAGCATCCGACTCTGCTCTCTGAAGTTGCCCTAATAGAAGGCGCGCAAAGTCAAAGTGCAAGATTCAATTTGGCTTTTTTTGGCGCATCTTGCACTGTTTTGTTTGCGCTGATTACGCAGATTGGTGAACAAGCTGATTATTTAAGATTTTTGCCAGACAAAAAACATGCTCAAAAGACATGGAATTGGGCGGTATTTTTAGGCGGTCCTGCATGGATATTGGTGGGATTCATTAAAATTTTTATGGGCATGATTTTAATGGTACTCGCCCTTAAATTTATGGTGCCGAATCATGAATTAAGCAATCCGAATTATCTATATTGGATCGCCTACCAACAAGTGATTGAGCATCCTAGTGCTGCATTATTTCTTACAGTCATGTTTGTGTGTATCGCACAGTTAAAGATCAACGTAACCAACGCTTATGCTGGCTCATTGGCGTGGTCTAATTTCTTTGCACGCTTAACACACAGTCATCCCGGACGTGTGGTTTGGTTAGTGTTCAATATTTTTATTGCGCTATTGTTGATGGAGCTAGGCGTCATCCATGCGGTGGAGCGTGTATTGGGGCTTTATAGTAATGTGGCCTTGGCATGGGTGGGAGCCATCGTTGCTGATCTCATCATTTGTAAGCCATTGGGGCTGAGCCCGAAAGGAATTGAGTTTAGGCGTGCCTATCTCTATGACATTAATCCAGTTGGTGTTGGCAGTTTATGTATTGCATCCTTGTTGTCGATTTTATGCTACTGGGGATTATTTGGTGATATCGCAAAATCCTTAGCAGGATTTATTGCTTTAGGTTCAGCTATCGTCTGTGTCCCAATGCTTGCTTATTTTACTCGTGGCAAATACTACATCGCACGTCATGAAGATAAATCATTAAAACCAATAGAGACACAACGATGTGTGGTTTGTGAGCATGATTATGAAATGGCTGACATGGCGACTTGTCCTGCTTATAACAATATGATTTGTTCTTTATGCTGTACCTTAGAAGCTCGTTGCCATGATTTATGTAAGCCTCATGCACGGTGGTCTGCACAACTTAAGCATTTTGCAGTTTGGTTTCTACCGCACCAATGGTTGAGATACATCAATACTAGATTGAGTCTTTATATTTTGATGATCTTTGTTCTGAGTGTGGTATTGGCAGTCAGTTTAAGTCTGGTTTATTTACAAGAACTGAGTAAATTCGGCACAGTATTTGGATCAACTCAACAGCATGAGTTGCTGATGCTATTTGTGAAAATTTATGCCGTATTATTTTTACTGTTATGTGTTGCAGCATGGTGGTTGGTACTCAATGATGAAAGTCGCCGGCAAGCTCAGCTTGAAAGTAATATGCAAACACAACTGCTCATGGACGAAATTGAAGCGCATAAAATTACAGATCGGCAATTACAAGATGCACGAACTCAAGCTGAAAAAGCCAATGAGGCCAAAAGTCGTTATGTTGTTGGGATTAGTCATGAACTGAGAACACCTCTAAATAGTATTTTAGGATATAGCCAGTTACTCAATAAACAAGAACAACTCTCTGAACAAGGAAAAGCTGCGCTGGGCGTGATTCGTCGTAGTGGGCAGCATTTAACGTCCTTGATTGATGGTTTACTTGATCTTGCAAGGATTGAAACAGGTAAAATTTCTTTAGAAATGTCGAATATTGAATTTCCGAAGTTTCTCCAACAAATCGTGAATATGTTTGAGCCACAATTCCAACAAAAGCAACTGAAATTTACGGTCGAAATTAGTGAAAAAATACCACAATACGTACGTATAGATAAAAAAAGACTTGAACAGATCCTTATCAATTTAATGGGAAATGCTTTGAAATTCACGCTCGAAGGAGAGGTGAAATTTCGAGTAGATTATCGCTTTCAGACGGCATATTTTGAAATTCATGATACGGGATGCGGGATTGCTGAAGCAGATCTAGAGCGAATATTCCAGCCTTTTGAGCGCGGACAAAATGTCGTACAAGGTAGCTTTGCTGGAACAGGTTTGGGTTTACCAATTGTTAAACTATTGGTGGATATTCTCGGTGGGGAGTTAAAGGTAAGCAGTACGTTAAAAAACGGTTCAATTTTTAAAATAAAACTATATTTACCTTCAAAGTCGGTCATTCATCCCATTGCTGATGTCGCATCGAATACAGTATCTGGCTATATGGGACATCGCCGTAAAATATTGGTCGTAGACAATGAAGCAACTGATCGTGGACTAGTTTTAAATTTCCTTAAACCTCTAGGCTTTATTCTTGAAGAAGCAGAATCGGGATTGCAATGTCTAAGAAAAGTCCCTGAGTTTCGACCAGATTTAATTTTAATGGATTTGAGTATGCCTTTGATGGGAGGGTGGGAAACTGCGAAATTATTGAGAAATAATAAAATGACCAATGTTCCCATCATCATTATTTCCGCAGATGCTAATGAACGAATGCAGAACCCTGAAACCGATGTATTGAATGAAGACTTTCTGGTCAAACCCGTGGACTTAAATCTGCTACTGAACAAGATTGGAGATAAATTAGGCTTAAACTGGCTTCATCAGAATGAGCCGAATCAAGTCGCAGAAGAACCTCAAAAACAGGTTGAACCCTTACACCATGATGGCAACGCTATATCTGTTAGCGTGATTGATGAGGATGATGTAGCACCAGAACAAGCGCTAATCAAACTAGAAGATTATTTGAGTATTGGTTATATCCGTGGAGCCAAAGAGATGCTCGAAATTTGCAAGAAACGCAATGTCTGTGATCCTTCTATATGGCAGCACATAGAATTTGATATTCAACGCTTCGAGACCCAACGTGCATTACAACGATTACACGAGCACCTATCTGATATCAGATCTGATTTGGAAGGGAGTTAAGCTATGTTAGAAAGCATTTTAATTGTGGATGATATTCCTGAAAATCTAAGTTTATTACATGAGAGTCTTGATCAAGCAGGCTATCAGGTCTTTGTTGCCACCAATGGTTTTACTGCTATTGAAATTGCGCACCGTTCACAGCCAGATATGATTTTATTGGATGGGAGTATGCCCGAGATTGATGGCTTTGAAACCTGTATCCAGCTTAAAGCGAGTCCAATGACTGAGCACATCCCTGTCATATTTATGACGGGTTTGACGGAAACCGAACATATTGTAAAAGGCTTTCAAGTCGGGGGCGTAGATTATGTGACAAAGCCACTGAATATCGATGAAGTACAAGCACGTGTCAAAACGCATTTACTGCAAGCCCGTTTAATGCACCAACAGAAACAAATGCTCGATGCAACAGGCAGTGCAATTTTGTCGATGAATATGGATGGGGAAGTTATTTGGCAGACACCTGTAGTGCAAGGTTTATTAACGCAACATGGAATTGATATTACTCATTTTAGAAAGAGTATAAATCAGTGGTTAAAAGCACTTTTCCAGCAATCTTATCAAGAAGAAATGCTACATGATCAATATGGTCATGGGCATCAGCAATTACAATTAAATTTATTGACCAAGCTGAAAGAAGGACAATTACCTAAACATGTTTTGGTTCAGCTCAAAGAGCAAACACACATGCCAAGTGTTGAAGAGATCGCTCAAGCTTGTCCGAATTTAACACCACGTGAGGCTGAAGTTATGCATTGGGTAACGCTTGGCAAAACCAACCGAGATATTGCAGAAATTTTGGAGTTGAGTCCACGCACCGTCAATAAACATTTAGAGCATGTTTTTGAGAAGCTGTTTGTGGAAACGAGAACTGCTGCGGTATTACATGTGATGTCAGCTTGTCAAAATCAAGCAGTCGTATAGAACTCATCGTTTCTAGCAAAATCTTTAAATCGCTATACCAGCTGATAGTGATCTTTCACTCTCCCTTCATTAACCTCTTTTTATCCTAAGATAAAAAGAGTAAATACAATGAGTATGATCAATTCACTTCAAATCATAGACCAAATGTTTGAGGCATTTAGGTCTCAAGATTTACAGGCTGCTGTTGCAACAGTAACTGAGGATACGGTATGGATTCACCATGGCTCACAAAAACTGCCTTCAATTCGATTTGAAGGAAAAACGGGTGTAGAACAGTTCTTCAATACCAATTTCACAACCATGCATGTCGCATACTTTGATATTTTACGTATGGTCAAAGAAGGTAACAAAGTGGTGGTTTTTGGACGCGAAAAATTTACGATTGATGGTCAAGATGGTGAATTTGAGCAAAAATGGGTACAAGAGTACACCATTGAAAATGGACTGATTTCAAGAATGGAAGAATATGCGACATCGGTGAATGACAATGATTACCTAGTTGTAAAATAATAGTCAAAGATGGACATAAAATTAGATGGTCTCATGATCTGCATAACTGAGATTCATAAGCACCAGATTCAATGTGATATTTCAATTTGATCAAACTTAAACACATCACAATTAGATCCACTGCCAATCCGATCCACCACCGCAAAATCACTCGGGCTTTCCAATGTTAAAAGTGGATGATGCCAAGTCCCCGCCCGATAGTTCACACCTTGAGAGCCATTAGTTATAAAAGCTTGTAGGTTTGAAATATCGGGCTGATTCGCATTTAAGACTGGTGCAACCACTATTAAAAACTTTTGTCCCTGCATCGGGATAAAAGCTTGTGATCCATGAGGATGACGTTCAAGCATCGAAATTTTGAACGGAATATTGGTACTTTGAATATTTCGAAAAATACTAATCCCGGCTTTGGCATCGCCAATAATTTCAGTGGTTACTAAAGCATGATAGCGCTCTGTATGCGCATCGTTAATATGAAAATAATCATTTCCTTGGCAAGCAATGACGTCACCAAAAGGTGCAAAATTTTCGGAGGTTAAAGGTTGTAGGGTAATGGTATGCATCATAAAAATTCGCTAAAAAGATACTGCATTTTCAATTTAGAATTGAGTCGAAAATGCAGTCAAAATAAGATCACTTTAAAAGTAACAAATGCTCAACTAAGGATTTACTTTACCCCAGAGGCGTATACGGCTAATCCCTCCATCAGGAATCATATTCACCCGAATATGAGAAATTTTTTCGTGTCCCACTACTTCATTTACAAAGTTATGAATGTGATCCATTTGCATTGGTTGAGCATCTAATAAGAAAGGCCAAAACATACTTTGTGGAATCAATTGAGGATCCGTTGCATCTTCTATATAAATGGCTTGAATGGACACTTCAGCAGGATAATTTCCTTTAAAGTGGGCTGTATCAATCTCGATCTTTTCAATGTGACCAGCTTGCCCTAAAGCTAAAATACACCAGTCGAAACCGGGTGCACGACGGCGTGCGGTTTCCCAACCATCACCCATATTAACCCCACGTCCTGGATTGATCAGATTACGTGGATGTCCGAAGTGTGCATCACTATAGGCAATAACACGTCCACCATTTTCAAGTGCAAGTAGGTCGAGGGTTTGGCTTTGATCTTGGATTTTAACGCTGACTTCACCATATACGCGGAATCGTGCGATACCCCCATCTGGAAAAATATTTAAACGGAGATGGGTAAAGATCTGATTCATTGAAACTTCAAAGACATGGTGCTGACTTGGTCCCAATATACTATTTGGTAAAATTTGGTGCCATTCAGCATCATCTAAGTTTTCATTTGGTGCATAACATCCTTCTACTGAAGCAGAAGCGGGATAATTACCACTAAAAAAAGTGGTATCAATATCGAGTGCTTTAATTTTACCTGCAACACCTAACTGAACAATCGCCCAATCATAACCACTGTGACGTTTACGACGGGTTTCCCATCCATCCATCCACTTGCCATGATCATCAAATTTACCTTCTACAAAGATAGGCGCATCAAACTGAAGCATACGTTGAGCTTCAGCAAAAAATTCATCAGAACATGTTGTGACTTTTGCACCAATTCGGGCATCTGCAAGGTTAGTAAGTTGCTGTAAATGAGTAGGGATTTCAAATTCCGGTGCCAATAGTGTTGCCATGTCATCTTCCATTATTGCTTTAAAACTTGATTCTTATCAAAAGAATGCATTCTTAGAATCATGATGCGTTGTTATGTCGCATCTGCTCAAGGGCTTTAAAAAGAATGCACAGCATGTGCCAACCTTGCACTTATGTAGCGCTATATTGGTGGAAATGGCACGTTTTTCGCTTTAAGCAGTGGGTTAAAGCAAAAAAAATTGTGGAAGTAAAAATGAATATCACCATTATTGGTGCCGGAATGGCAGGATTAACGACCGGAATTGCGCTGAAAAAATTTGGTCATCAAGTTTCAATATATGAACAAACTGAAAAAATTTTACCCGTGGGTGCTGCGATTTCATTGTGGTCAAATGGTGTGAAATGTTTGAACTATCTAGGACTCACGGATCAAGTCGCTCAACTTGGTGGGAAAATGGATCACCTTGCTTATGTCGATGGGCTCACGGGTGATGTCATGACGCAATTTAGTTTATATCCATTGATTGAAGAAGTCGGGCAGCGGCCTTATCCTGTTTCTCGCGCTGAATTACAAAATATGTTAATGGACGAGTTTGGACGTGAAGATATTCATCTTGCAAAAAAAATGATCGGACTTGAGGATCAAGGTGATGACGTCAAAATCCATTTTGCTGACGGAACAGAAATCACCACGGATTTATTGGTCGGCGCGGATGGCACTCATTCGATCACGCGTGCCTATGTTTTAGGTGAGCAAGTTGAGCGTCGTTATGCAGGTTATGTGAATTGGAATGGGTTGGTCGAAATTTCTGAGTCGCTCGCTCCTGCCGATCAGTGGACCACCTTTGTGGGAGAAGGGAAGCGAGCTTCTTTAATGCCAGTCGCAGGTAATCGTTTTTATTTCTTCTTTGATGTACCACTTGAATTAGGTTTGGAAAATGATCGTACTCAATATAAAAAATTACTAAAACAATATTTTGACGGTTGGTGTCCGCAAGTACAAACTTTAATTGATTCTATTGATGAACAGCGAACCAATCGTGTTGAAATCCATGATATAGAACCATTTGCAGATTTCTATAAAGGGCGAGTTGTGATTGTTGGCGATGCAGCACATAGTACAACACCTGATATTGGGCAGGGCGGTTGCCAAGCGATGGAAGATGCCATTTATTTGGCTCGGGCATTACAGATTAATACACTGGGAATTCAGGATGCTTTAAGACGTTATCAAAACAAACGTAATGAACGCACTGCTGAAATGGTATTGAGAGCGCGTAAACGTTGTGATGTGACGCATATGAAAGACGAATCGATTACTCGTGAATGGTATGAGGACTTAAGAAAAGAACAAGGACCTCATATTATGAAAGGTATTATCAGTAATATTGTTGGAAATCCTTTGGATTAAAAATTTTAACTAAAAGGGCTAAATGCCCTTTTTAAGTATTTAGATTCAGTTGGAATAAGACGAGATTGCGCCAAGATCCAAATTTTTGTCCGACTTCAGGTAAATAGCCTGTTTGTTTAAATCCAAAGTATTCATGTAATTTGATGGATGCAAAATTTTCATGATCTATAGCAGCGATCATGACATGAATTTTATGTTGGCTTGCGTGTTGAATTAAATGTTGGAGTAAAGCTTTGCCTAAACCCAAACGTGTAAAATTGGGATGAATATACACAGAGTGTTCGACAGTTTGTCTAAAACCACTGATCGCTCTAAATGTACTGTATTCAGCATAACCTGCAATTTGTTGGGTCAGTTCGTTTTCAACCACAAAAATAGGGAAATGATCTATTAGATGCTGACGATACCAATTCTGATAATAATAAATGTCTTGATCTTGCTCATTCCATGTTGCAAAACCATTCAGAATTTCATCGTTGTAAATATCTTGGATTTGAGTTAAATCCTGTTCAGTTGCGAAACGAATTTTAAAAGACATTTTTTATTCTAATCGTCAGTATTTATAACTTTATTTTGATTATTGAGCATAAAAAAAGCAAGACACTAGTCTTGCTTTTTTATTATAAATATCAATTAGAAATGATATTTAACCAATGCGCTTACATCGTTTTGGTCTTGACCTTTTTGACCGAATTTATTGTTCCAAACAGAGTGTTCAACACCTACATACAATTTGGTTTTTGGAGAGATATGTTTACCAACATTCCATTTATATTGGCTTGTCCAGTTCAATTCACTCGCATGACCAGGACCTTCATTTGTAGACCAATCAAGGAATGCATCTGCCAAGAATTCTTCATTGCCTAGCTTGAATGGAACAGCGTAAGTGATCGTCATTTGGTAGTCATCTTCAGTCAAGTCATTGTCAACTCGATAGAAGTTAATATTTGCATATTGCGTGTAAGGAATATCTAAAGCAAAGCCTACGCCATACAAGAAGTTATTGAACTCAGTATTGTTGTTATAACCAGCGTTGTGTTCCCAAGTCGTTGCAATCAATACATCTTTGATTGGACCAGCGCTTAGTTTTTGGCCAGAAACTTCACTTAAACTTAATCGTGGAGCTAATTCAAGGTAAGTTGAATCGCCATCTTTTCCGCCCCATTGTTGATCGACGAAAAAGAAAACATCCGAGTACTTAAGCTTTGCAGCATATTCAGCAGTGATGGTATAGCGTTCACCTTCTTGTTGAGAGAAAGGGTTTAGGTAGTTATCGCCATAAAGACCAGTTAGGCTGAAATCTTGCCAAACAATTGGACTTGCTTGAGTAAACGCTGCTGTAGAAGCTAATGCGCAAAGTGCTGCGATTTGATTAAGTTTCATAAAAGAATCCCCAGAGAAAGCGGTAACAGAATAACGATTCTTTTGCAAAAATAAAGCCAAAAGTGGATGAAAGGAAAAATTAATGCCCACGTATGCAGGCATTGATACAAAGATGGTTTAAATTAATGATGAGAATCAATTATTTGTTTACTTTTAATACTAATTTTCGGTCCAAATAATTTTAAGTGATTAAATAATATATTGAGGACTATCGCCATTAAGCAGGTTGAGCTAATACCCGAATGGAACAAGGTTTGGACCCATTTTGGGAAGTCGGAATAGAACGAATGGTCAATAATGGGTACCATTCCTGCAGCAATTGAAGTCGCGACAATAATTAAGTTTTTCTGATCGTTATAATCAATTTTTGCCAGTGTACGGATACCACTCGCGGCTACTGTACCAAATAAAACAAGGCCAGCACCCCCAAGTACAGGGACAGGAATCGCTGCAATAAAACGCCCCATTACTGGGAGTAATCCAAGTACGACCAGAATTATCCCGCCAGCAGCGACAACATAGCGACTTTTAATCCCTGTTATTGCAACTAAACCAACGTTTTGCGCAAACGCACTTTGCATAAATGAACCAAAGATCGGTGCTGCTGCACTTGATAACATATCTGCGCGTAGACCATCTGAAATACGTTTTGAATCTACATCGGTACCGATAATTTCACCGACTGCAATAATATCAGCTGTAGTCTCCGTCATAATCACGAGGGTAACAATGATCATGGAAAGTATTGCTGTAAACTCAAAGGTCGGCATACCAAATGCAAAGAAGCTAGGAACCTGTAACCAATGACCTTCCCCAACTTTGCTAAAATCACCAAAGCCAAATAGAAATGCTAAGACAGTGCCAAGAATAATTGCCAGTAAAATTGAAAGGCGTCGAATTGTGGCACTGCCAGCCATATTCAATATTATGACGATTGCAAGCGTCGCTAACGCTAAACAAATATTTTCAGCACTTCCCCAATCAGGTGCACTTTTATTGCCGCCCATCATCCAACGCACAGCAACTGGCAGGAGTGATAAGCCTATAATTGTAATTACACAGCCTGTAACAACTGGGGGAAAAAATCGAATAATTTTAGAGAAGTAGGGCGCTAAGAAAAAACCTAAAAGTGATGCCACAATGACGGCACCATAGACTGCCTGTAATCCGCCACCTGTGGTGACAATTGCGACCATTGTGGCTACACCAGCAAAAGAGACACCCTGAACCAAGGGCAATTGTGCGCCAATATGTTTAACGCCTATGGTTTGTAAAATTGTCGCTAAGCCACCGACAAATAAAGCAGCAGCGATGAGTAGCCCAATTTCCATACCTGATAAGCCTGCAGCCGTACCCACGATCAGAGGAGGCGCTATAATACCACCATACATGGTTAAAACATGTTGTAAGCCATAAGCAGCACTTTTACCAGCACCAAGATATTCATGTTCGGGTGATTGTTGTTGTTCGTGTGCAGTCATAATAAATCCCTCTATATTTTAAATTTGCGAGTGCTCAGCTGCCACGATAGGTGGAGTAGGCATAAGGGCTAATGAGCAAGGGAATGTGATAATGTTGGTGAGCATCGTTTACTGAAAAATGAATGACGGCTTTTGGAAAAAAAGTTGGGATGTTCTGCGCTGAGAAATAAGCTTGTGTCATAAATTCGATGCTGTATTCAGCGACATCAATTTGATCGAGTCCAAAATCTGCTGCTGTCACACGTCCATCAGAATTGGTTTTGGCTACCGCTAATAACTCTCCAGACGCAGAAAAAAGCTTAACTTCAACATTACTTGCAGGACGTCCAAGGTGGGTATCTAAAATATGTGAGCTGATCATGCTTGAATTTCCTGTGAGAGGCGCAGTAAAGCAATTTCTAAAAGTTGGCGATGGACGATTCTTTTTTCGGTCTCAAAATCGTTTAGTAAGCGGTATTCCAATGCAGTCAGAATGTCTTCGCTATTCAAACCAGAAGCTTTAATGAGAAAAATAAAACCGAATTTTTTTTCGTAGGCCAAGTTGCCTTTATATAACGCATCTAGAACTTCTTGATCATGTGTGATGCGTGCTTGTTCACGCCTTGAAAAAGTTTGTTCTTGTTCTGATAATTCAAGTTTTGCTTTTCTTTCGCCAATCCTTGGGTGTGTATTTAAGGCTGCTAAAATTTCATCCCATGTCCATGTAATGGCATGTTGTTCAGCATACTTTAATAGTCCTTCTCGTGTGTCAAAAGGACCGTGATGAATGATTTCCTCGCCCCATCCTGGGATATGAACACATTGCAATAAAAATGCTTTCTGATGTTCAACAGATGTTTGATTAAATTCTGAAAGCAACACAATTCAAACCTATACATTGAAACTTTAGGCTTAAATTGCAATAACAATGCCAACGTAGATTTGGTGGAAAAAGTGACTGAAAAAAGATCAAAAGAGCACTTTATAAAGCACTCTTTTTCTCATGAATGTGAAATTATGGTGCGAAATGATCGATCCAATGTTGCGCAATATCTCCACGACGACAAATCCAAACATGTTCATGAGATTGAACATAGTCTAAGAACTGTTGTAGTGCCTTGAAGCGTCCTGGGCGTCCTAAAAGACGGCAGTGCATCCCAATAGACATCATTTTTGGTGCAGTTTCCCCTTCGGCATACAAGACATCAAAGGCATCCTTTAAATATTGATAAAACTGTTCACCATGATTGAAGCCACCTGCTGAACTAAACTTCATGTCGTTGGTGTCCAGGGTATAAGGAATAATTAAATGCGGATGCTGCTCGCCATTGGGATGGGTGAGCTGTGTCCAAAAAGGTAAATCATCGCCGTAATAATCGCAGTCGTATTTGATTTGAGGAAATTCAGTTAAAAGTTGACGTGTGTTGGGACTATCTCGACCTGTGTACCAACCGATTGGGGCTTGTCCGAATAGCGTTTCAAGTACACTAATGGCTTGATCCATATGCTGCCTTTCGGTCTCAATATCCATATTCTGATAATGCAACCAACGTTGACCATGCGATACCACATCGTAATCCGCAGATTTAATTGCTTCGACCACATCCGGATGACGTGCCAAAGCCATTCCCACACCAAAAATAGTCATGGGTAATTGACGTTTCTTGAACTCATTGTGAATACGCCAAAAACCGACTCTTGACCCATACTCATACATTGAATCCATTGACATATGCTTAGCATTAAAACAGGCAGCACCAACGATTTCAGATAAAAATTGCTCTGAACCTTGATCACCGTGCTCAATGTGGTTTTCACCACCTTCTTCATAATTTAAGACAAATTGCACTGCGATACGCGCTTGATTAGGCCAATGCGGATGAGGTGGATTCGCCCCATAACCTCTTAAGTCTCTGGAATAAGGTGCATTTTGAATCGAATCAATAAGCGCCTGTCCGCGTAAGTAAGTACTTGTCACAATGAGTAATCCTTTTATTAATTTTTTAAAATACCACTTGCATATTTTTGAGTTAGGCCCGATATTCAAAGTATAAGGACACGGTTCTGCAGACTCAAAAGTGTTCATCATTCAATGTGGAGGGACGTATTCCAAACAGCAATTGAAGATGTTCGATGCAATTTGATTGCAAGCTACAAACGTGCCAAGATAAAAAGTTTTGCACAAAAATGATTCAGAAGAAGAGTGAGGATGATATTTATGAACATAGAAATCCGTACAGATAAGAATATTCAAAACAGTGAGCGATTAATTGATTATGTACGTGCAGAACTAAATACAGAGTTTCAACGCCATAGTGAAAGAATTACCCATTTTTCGGTTCATTTAAGTGATGAAAATGCCCATAAAGGCGGTGCAGACGATATTCAATGTATGATCGAAGCTCGCCCAGCTGGATTAAAACCAGTCGTGGTCAATCACAGAGGTCATAATATCGACACAGCGATTCATGGTGCGATTGACCGATTAAAGCGTAGTCTTGAACATGTATTCGAGAAAAAAGAGAACCCTCGTGGAGCGCCCATCCAACTGAAAGAAGATGAAGTGGATGTGGAATAGCAAAAAGCCCTTCGGGGCTTTTTTTTTGAATAAAATTTTGAATGAACAGTTTTGATTTATTTAATCGAATAATGATCTGCATTATTAGGCATAATGTCGTTATAGATAAATAGTAGAGAAAGTAAATGCTAACAGCACATCAACAAGTGTTTTTACAGGCCTTAGAAGAATTAGACCTAGCACAGGTAAAGCGCCTGTTAGCAGAAGGTTTAGATCCAAACTTTATCGCAGGAGAGAAAGGCCCTGCGGTTTCTGTGTGGTCAGACACTTTATTTCAATGGTGGGAAGAAATTTGTGAAGCGTATGAGCAAGGAAATGCGCTTTCAACAGAAGAAAAACAACAGAAATTACAAGTACATCTTGATATTCTAGATGCACTGATTGCAGCGAAAGCTAATTTCCATTTATGGGATGCAGAGGAATGTTACGGACCACTTTGGGATGCTGCGAGTGCTGCTTGTGTACCAGCAGTTCAACGCTTACTTGATCATCAAGTTGATCCTAATACCAAAGATGAAGAGGGGAATACCATTCTAAGTTCAATTAGTGATTTATTTTTCGACTGCGATTTTGATACCATTGATTGGTCACAGGCTTTACCGGAAGAACGTGAGACACTCGAGTTATTACGTAGCCGTGGCGCAAAAATGACGAAAGAATTAAATTAATTTGGGTGCCCCATGACAAAATTAAAACAACTGAGCTTGATACTTTGCTCAACCGCGAGTGTAAGTGCGATGGCTGCAGATTTTGCCTTCGATCGACCTGGTACGAGTTTCAGCACAGGCATTACGCCCGTAGGTCAATTGGCATGGGAGCAGGGACTTCCAACTGCACAGTATGTTGAAAGTACTGAAAATGGTTTTAAAAATAAATCATTGCGACTCAATGCTGATGTCCTGTTGCGTACGGGATTGAGTAAGAATACTGAGCTTCAATTGGGTTGGGATGGCCCAGCGTGGGAGCGGACCCGAATCCAAAATCGAACTGATGACCATGATGGTTTAGGTGATGTTTCTGTTGGGATTAAGCATCACGTTGACTTACAAGATGATCAACTGAAAATGGCAATTTTGGCACAAGCTAAAATCGCAACAGGAAATGATCGTTTTACTTATGTTGATGATATTTATACTTTGGGCTCATCTGTTGAGTATCAATATAACGATACTGTAACGACAGGAATAGGAATGTTCTATTCAGCTCAAAATAGTGACTGGTCGGTGACTGCTGTACCTACTATTGGGTATAAAATCGTGGGTAATTTATCGGGCTATTCTGAAGCAGTATTTACCAAGAAAGAAAGCCAAGAGCGAGAGTATGGACTGGCATCTGGTTTAATCTATGCCGTGAATGATCGTGCGCAGTTAGATGCAAGTATCGGTGTAGACCTAAGTGGATCCGATCGAAGTTATCATGGTGGATTTGGTGTCTCATACTTATTCTAAATGAACAAAAAAGAGTAGCGTAAGCTACTCTTTTTTTATGTTTACTTCAGTTTTGATTCAATCAGTCTTTATCCAAACGATGGGCGAACTCTGCAATATCGGTCAAAGCTTGCTTTGCTTCATCAAACCAAGCGCTAAACATTTGGAAGTTATGCCACATACCAGTGTATAACTTAAACTCAACATCTACCCCAGCTGCTTTAGCCTTTTCTTCAAATCGCGTAGAGTCATCTAACAAAATTTCTTTTGAACCCACCTGAACCAATGTCGGTGGCAATCCTTTGAGATCTCCAAAAATTGGGGAAATTTCAGGAATTGATACATCTACACCTTTAGGAACATAATGATTTATGCCTGCTTCTAAAGCTTCAATTGACAATAAAGCATCATGCTTTTGATTGTAGCGTAGAGATTCACTGGTCAAAGTTAAGTCAAGAAAGGGTGACATTAAAATCAAGCCACTTGGAAGAAGTTTTGGATTTTCTTCTTTTAAACGTAAAGCCAGTGCAAGTGCTAAATTGGCACCACAAGAATCGCCAGATAAAATAATATCTTTCGATTGAGCACCTTGCTCTACCAATAATTGGTACACATCATAGATTGCTTCTCCGAGATCTGGGAAACGTTGTTCAGGTGAAAGAGGGTAGTCGATATGTAGCACTTGCATTTGAGTCCGAAGTGCCATTTCAGTCATCAATGCGCGATGTGTATTTAACGATCCTAAAAAGAATGCGCCACCATGAATGTGAAAAATGAGCTGAGTCATTTCAGGTTGAGGCAAAATTTCTTCGGCACGAATACCTGCGATTCTTAATTTTCGAATACTGACATCTTTGGACTGTGGAAAAACACGCGTCATCTGCTCTAAGGCAACACGAAGTACGGTGGGGGGAAGATTAAAGCGACTCGGAAAGCGAAGACTCGTTTTTAAAAAAGACTCTGTTATGTATTGTTTCAAAACCGGATTGATCTTCATTATTTTTCCATATTAATGAAATTATGTTTATTATCAGAACACAGCATTACAATGGTATACTAAATAGTCACATTCAAAAATTGCTTAAATGTTATCAATTTTTAATAATATTAAAGTCAACTCAGCAAGGGAAACGAAAAACAATGAAAAAAATTGCACTAGCGTTAGGATTACTCGCTTCAGCAGTATTTGCAAATGCTGCAGATCCACTCAATGGTACCGTGTGGAATACGATTGATGAGAAAACTAAAAAAGCTAAAGCTTTTGTAAAATTCACTGAACAGCCAAACGGAACATTGAATGCGACGATTCAGAGTGTTGTCACACCGGGTCAAGAAAATTCATGTACGAACTGTGAAGGTCCTTATCACAAGAAATCTTTAAAAGGTTTAACCATTGTGAAAGGTCTTAAAAATGTAGGTGGAACGAATTACGATGGTGGTTCAATCTTAGACCCACAATCTGGAAAAACTTACAAATTGAAGGGTTCATTGAAAGACGGTGGCCAAAAGCTTGAACTTCGTGGTTTCATTGGTGTATCAGCGCTTGGTCGTAACCAAACTTGGGTACGCGTGAACTAATTTAAGATTCATAAAAAAGCCGAGCAGTTGCTCGGCTTTTTTTATTTCTTATTTCTTCAATGCTCGTATCGCATTCTCATCAAAACCTACTACATAGCCTGATTCAGTAGTGATCACTGGTCTTTTAATGAGGCTAGTATGTGTAGTCAGTGCTTCAATCAAGCCCTGTTCAGATGCAAGGGCTGTTTGTTGATCTTCCTCAGACAATTTACGCCAAGTCGTTCCCTTTTTATTGAGGACAAGTTCAGCACCAAGATCATTTAGCCATTTTTGTACTGTTTCAGCATCAATACCTTGTTTCTTATAATCGTGGAACTCATAACTAAGCCCCAACTCATTGAGTAAATCGAAAGCTTTCTTCATCGAGTTGCAATTTTTAATGCCGTAAACTTTAATCATCTCTAACAGTCTTATTCATTGTGATCAGTCTAGAGCTTAGCAAAATTTACGCAAAAAAATAAATGCGATCAGAATATTTTGAAAAGGTTTGAAATCTACAGTGTGGTTTTATGGTAGTTGCAAATAAGTAGTTATAAATAAAATAGTGGAAAATTTCTTATCTTTAAATTTGTATTGATCTTTTAAATAGAGAAAACCCGCATTAAATCATCCTGATCATGCGGGTCTCAATTCAACGTCCAATGTCTTCATCCTTGGAAAATAAACCGAAATTTATTTTCTTTTCATCCTACGGCTTCCAATCCTTATTGTCATCCTGACATGTCCCTGTGCCGTGCGACAATAATGCACTGAATTAGTCGGAATAAAAATACGTTAACACGACAAGATTTGTGAGCAATTAGCGTACATTTAGTAAACAGTTGTTCACTCAGTTTGCACGGCACTAAATTTTATAATCGATAATGACAGGGGCATGATCGCTAAACCACGTTTCTTTATATACCCATGCATTCACAGTACGATCTTTCCAATCTGGCGAGCAAGCTTGATAGTCAATCCGCCAACCCACGTTCTTGGCACGGGCTTGTCCTCGGTTTGACCACCATGAATAAAGTTCTGCTTCTTTACGCACTTCACGGAAGGTATCGACATAGCCTAGATCATCATAAATATGATCGAGCCATGCACGTTCATGTGGTAAACAACCTGAAGCTTTTTGATTGCCTGACCAGTTTTTAATATCAATGCGTTTATATACGATATTGTAGTCACCGCAAACAATCACAGATTTACCTTCATCACGCCATTGTTTCAAGATCTGCTTGTATTCATTTAGAAAGTGATCTTTACGGGCTTGTGCTTCTTCACCAGAAGAACCAGATGGTAAATAGAGTGAGCAAATATGAGCTGTTTTCTCTAAGCCTAGATCAAATTCTGCTGAGATAAAACGACCTTGTGAATCAGCCAATTCAAAACCCAGACCATCTGTAACTGAGATAAACGGCAAACGACTATAGATTGCGGTACCAGCATAACCAGGACGTTCAGCTGGGAATAGGTGTGTATACCAACCTTCTGGCTTAAATTTATCTGTCCATTGTTCGTGTGTAATACGGGATTCTTGCATGCAAATGACATCGGCATCTGAAGTTGCCATCCAGTCAAAAATTCCTTTTTTTTCTGCAGAACGAAGACCATTTACGTTGATTGATACGACACGTAAAATTTTTTGATCACTAGGATAGCTACTCTTTGGTATCATGCTCGAGTTTAACCTCAATTTAATAAATGGAGCACCTCATGACAGCGCAAGCGGCATTTAATCCACAAGCTTTTATCGAACTGGCATTATCACGTGGTGTGCTTAAATTTGGTGAGTTTACTTTAAAATCAGGTCGTGTGAGTCCTTATTTTTTCAACGCCGGTTTGTTAAATGACGGTGAAGCCTTAACTGGCTTGGCTTCTGGCTATGCAGCAAAATTAACTGAATGTGATAATGTTGAAGTGATTTTTGGCCCTGCGTATAAAGGTATTCCATTTGTCGCTGCAACTGCTGTGGCATTGTCACAAAACCACGGTGTCAGTGTACCTTGGGGCTTCAACCGTAAAGAAGTTAAAGATCACGGTGAGGGGGGTGTTTTAGTTGGTGCTTCAGTTGAAGGTAAAAAGGTATGGATCATTGATGATGTGATCACTGCGGGTACAGCCATTCGTGAAGTTGTGACCATTTTAAAAAATGCAGGCGCGCAAATAGCGGGTGTATTGGTTGCGCTTGACCGTCAAGAAAAAGGTCAGGGTGAATTGTCTGCGATTCAAGAAGTTCAAAAAGAGCTTGAAATTCCTGTGCATGCGCTTATCACAATGAAAGATTTAATGGATTACTTAGATGCTAAAGGCGACAAAGATGCTTTAGCGAAAATGGAAGCGTACCGTGTGAAGTACGGAATCTAAGTATTATAAAGTTCTAATTAATATTAATGTGAAACATTGCTTAATAAATAAGCGTGGAACGTGAAGAATCTATAAAAAAGCCCAGATTTATAGGTCTGGGTTTTTATATCGATATAAGTTGTTAATTTGTATTTAATAAAAAATCATTTCGTATAAGGTGTATTATGTTAATTTTTAGATTTCTTAAAGGGTATTTGATTACTTATAAATGAGATATATAATTTAAATATAATTTTGATATAAGTATCTCTGTGTTAACAATCACTTCAAAAAAACTTTGGTTTTGTTGCCTTATGATTTTTATCATAGGATGGAGTAGTGTTGTCTCTGCTGTACAAAAGCCCATACACAGTATGATGATGTTTCAAACGTCAATATCTCAAGAAAATAATTTTAGTTCTCATCATGTAAAAGCTAATACTGATAGCAATTGTCATGATACATCTCCTATAGAGAAGAACTTACTACCGAATTGTGATCTAATGATGGTAAATGACACCTCAAGTGAATGCAGTGATTGTGCCTTATGGCATTGTCAAATCTATGTATTTTCTTTAGATATCTATAAGCCATACTTAGATGCTTTAAAAGCTAATGAATCCTTAGAAATAGTACATTCTTTCTATAAAAAACAGCATCTCAAAGGTCATTGGCAGGAAATTCTGCGCCCTCCTAAAGCTTAACCAATCTTAAAAATTTATTTATTTTCAAAAATTAAGGTTAAGTTATGTCTCATAAAATTAGTTCGTACCTGTTAGCGGGTATTTGTTTTGCATCGTCGCCTTTGGTTTTTGCCGAAGTACGTGAATATCAACTTGTTATTGATGAAGCAGTTGTCAGCCCAACTGGAAAACCTTTAAAACGTATTACCGTAAATGGTCAATTTCCTGCACCTCTGCTTGAGTTTGAAGAGGGTGATGAAGCCATCATTCGTGTAAAAAATAATTTAAAAAATCAGGACTCTTCTATTCATTGGCACGGATTGCTGTTGCCGGGTATTATGGATGGTGTACCAGGCTTTAATGGTTTTAACGGCATTAAACCGCATGCAGAATTTGTCTATAAGTTTAAAATTCGTCAAAGCGGTACGTATTGGTATCACGCTCATTCTAAGGGGCAGGAACAAGATGGTTTATATGGCTCTTTTGTGATTTATCCTAAAGGGAAAAAACCGCTTGCGGCACATGAAAAAACCGAGCGTGACTATGTCGTAATGCTGTCGGATTTTCATGAAAAAAACAGTGATCAAATTCAAAAAGACCTGAAAATTTCTGCAGAATATTATCAAGATCAGCGTGAAACTTTGGCTGATGTTTGGAAGCAAATTAAACGTGATGGCGTAAAAGCAACGTGGTCTGACCGCAAAATGTGGAATCAGATGCGTATGCTGAAAACGGATATGTCGGATGTTACAGGCTATACATTCCTTATTAACGGTAAAACACCTGAACAGAATTGGACAGGCATGTTCAAGCCGAATGAAAAAATTCGTTTGCGCTTTGTGAATGCTTCAGCGATGTCTTTTTATGATGTCAGCATTCCAAATTTAAAAATGACAGTGGTCAGCGCTGATGGTCAGCCTGTAAAACCTGTTGCTGTGGATGAATTCCGTATTGGAACAGCAGAAACTTATGATGTGATTGTTGAGCCTAAGGGTGAACATTATCAGATTGAAGCTGAGTCAATTGATCGTTCAGGCTATGCAATAGGCACCCTGCATAATGAATTGAATCCTATAACACACAATATTCATATGCCTGCACCACGTCCACGTTCATTGTTGACCATGGAAGATATGGGACATGGCGGCGGTGATATGCAGGGCATAGATAATTCTCAGATGAACCAAGCGGATGTACAAGGCATGGATCATTCGAAAATGAATGATGGTGCAATAAAACCGCAAAAGAATGATCAAGTAGTTTACGGTTGGGCAAATGCATCTACACCTGCAGGCAATAAAGCCTTGCAATATGCCGATTTAAAATCGCTCGAACCGCAAAAAGATACCCGAGAAGCCACAAGTGAATTGGTGGTACGTTTGGGCGGAACTATGGAACGCTATATTTGGACCATTAATGGTAAAAAATTCAGTGATGCTGAACCGCTGAAAGTGAAATATGGCGAGCGCATCCGTATCAAATTCATCAATGACAGTATGATGGCTCACCCGATGCATTTACATGGCATGTTTATGCAGCTTGAAAATGCTCAAGAGCCTATAGATATGCCGAACAAACACACGCTAATTGTGCCGCCTGGTAAAACAGTAACTGCTTTATTGACTGCAGATGAGTTAGGTGAATGGGCAATCCATTGTCATCTGCTTTATCACATGAGCGCAGGAATGATGAATAAGTTAATCGTGGCGAATGTCAGCAATGGACAAGTTTCTACTGCACCAATCCAAGGTACAAATGCTACTCAGGCTAGCCAAGGAGCTGAACATGCACACCATTAATCTTTTTTCTAAAAGTGTTTTATCCACAGCATTATTGATGATCAGTACAGCGAGTTTTGCACATAATGATGAAGATCATAGTGTGCCTGCAAAAGATGCAACTGTATCTGTTACATCCTCTGGCCAAAATATGCAGATGAATCATAGTCAGATGAGTCATGAACAGAATAATGCAGCAAATACTCCACAAAATATGTCTCAACAGTCTGTAAAAGATCATTCAAGTCACGTTGTATCTACTGCCTCAGACACAGTTGAAACAGCATACCAAGGGCATGACCACAGTAAAGAACATGGTGCGCAAATTTATGCAGTTACCACTGTAGATAATCAATGGCTGGTCAATGATGATGGGACAGGAGCATTAAAATCAGAGTTTGAAACACTTATTGGCACAGATGAAAATAAGCTTTTCATTAAAGTCCATGCAGATAAAGAAGAGTCACATGATGCGCATTATGATGCCAAAATTTTATATAGCCGTATGATTTCAGAGTTTTGGGATGTGCAGGCTGGTGCACGTTACCGCAGTGATAAAGTTGAACTCAATGATCATCGTAAAGATACCGAAGAAAATGTCGATGCGGTGTTTGGCTTATATGGTATGGCACCATATTTCTTCGAAACTGATGCTTATTTCTATGCCGGTGAAGACAGCTATATAGGTTTTAGCCTGGAAACTGAACGTGATCTACTGATCAGCCAAAAGCTGATTGTGCAACCATATTTAGAGCTTGATATGATTCTTAATGATGACTCTAAATATGCTAAAAAAACAGGTCTAAGCAATGCTACGCTTGGACTTGAAACACGCTTTGAAATTAGTAAAAAAGTTATGCCCTATATCAATATTGCTTACGAATACTCGAAAGGAAACGATGAAACCACATGGCAAATAGCATCAGGTAGTGAGAAATATTGGTTATATGGGGCGGGCATTAGATTCAAATTTTAATTAATTTAACAATCAAGTAGCCTCATTTAAAGTGAGGCTATTTAGTTAAAATATGAAAAGGTTTTTTATGAAATATTTTTATTTAGCATAAAATCTCTTATGCGAAATTTTCTTATCTAGCTTTTCTTTTTATTCCAATGTAGACCTAGCCAATGCTCAATTTTTTCATAATATAAGCCAAATAATAAAGCTATGATGAATGTAGAACAGTTCTGCATTACGTTAAGTGCAAAATCAATAAGTATTTGGACACCCATTCTTCTTTAAGTTGGACACTTTAATAAACGTATTCATTAATTTTGCAGTGTTCCTCAGTTGGTAATGTGAATACCATGCCACTCACTAACGAGCTAATACGATTACTTTCAGCCTTACGTTGCTTGGTATTCACCGACAGGGCATAAATGATCATTGTGTCCCGATACATTTTTTCAGGCTCAACTTTATAGTCAATTTCTGCAGCACAAACCATTTTTCTACTAACTTCGTGTGACGCTCTACGATAGACCTCACGATCATCACTAGCCAAAGTCAGCTTTCTTCGTAATTCTTGTGCATACTGCATATATACGCTAACAAATTCAGGGTTATTCCCATATTTGAGCTTTATGTATCCCTCAATATCATCACGCACACCATTACTATTTGCATCAATCCCACCAATGGTTTTTGTTTTATCTTCATTTTTTAGGAATTTTGATGTTCTCACTTCTTTTAGTGAATTCTGAATACTTGGATTAAGAAGCGAGGAACAGGCCATCAAAAGTATACTTAAGCAACTCAGT
>NZ_VPDP01000014.1:0-60119 GCF_013417635.1 Acinetobacter sp. YH12239
AAACTGTGGCTAAATTTATTCAGGCTTAAGTTCAGAACAACTCAAGCCTAAACTCAGGAAACATCACCTGTCACGGGTGACTCATCTTGACGCTTTGCCAGATTGCTCCACCAGTCTGGCTTTTTTTATGCCCTAGACTTCAATCATTTATTCAGTAAATTTTAAGAAATAAAACCTAATCTCAGCGTAGTTAAATATTAGAACTCATCGTATGCGCTACACATCTATCATTCAGCAATGGAAAAAACCAACGATAAGCCTAGCACTATTCAATTTAGTACTCTCAATATGGGTTGGCATTGGTTTAAATATTGCTTTCTACAAACAACTTACTTCACTCACACCTTATCAAGGTTATCCAGCAATTCTTTTTTTAATAGGTTCATCTGTCTTAATCACAGCCGCTTATTTTTTTATTTTCAATCTTATTCATTGGAGATTGAACGTAAAGATATTTGCAAGTATCTGGATTTTATTAGGCGGTATGTCTGCATATTTTGTAAGTAGTTTAGGCATTATTATTAATGCTGATCAAATTCAAAATATGATGCAAACCAATACGACGGAAGCACTTGATCTGATAAATATAAGATTATTTGTTTGGATCGTATTTTTTATTTTAGTACCTCTTTTTTTTATTTATTGGGTAAATATCAAAAAATCAACGTTTTTTCATACTCTTTGCAGGAAAATTTTATACACTGCGATCAGTTTAGTTTTAGTGTTTGGTTGTGCTTATTTATATTATGTTGACTATGCAGCTATTTTTAGAGAAAACAGAGAGTTGAAAGGGATGATCAGTCCTCAAAATGTCGTTACAGCGTCCTTCAGTTATTATAAACATCTTCAACCCCCCAAAAATACGACTATTCACCCCTACGGACGTGATGCACACCAATTTATTCAAACTGCGACCCATCAAACTCCAAAACTGATGGTTTTAGTGATAGGAGAAACAGCACGTGCAGAAAGTTTTCAGTTGAATGGATATGATCGAGCTACAAATCCAGAATTAAGCAAATTAAATATAATTAATTTTCGTAACGTCAGTTCCTGTGGTACTGCAACGGCGGTATCAGTACCTTGTTTATTTTCTGGTATGACTCGACAAGCATATACAGAAAAAGTCGCAAGACAACGGGAGAACTTACTCGATATTATTCAACGTGCGGGCTACAAAGTAACGTGGATCAATAACAATTCAGGATGCAAAGAAGTTTGTAATCGGGTTGAGCGTTATGAAATTCCCGAATCTATTCGTAAGCAATGGTGCGATTCTAAGGGTGAATGTAAAGATGAAATATTGATTGCTAGTCTTAATGCCTATATTCAAGCCATTCCCAAAAATGATAAAACTCCAAGACTTATCGTACTCCATCAAATGGGAAGTCACGGCCCAGCTTACTATAAACGGTCCACTCATCAATACACACCCTTTCAGCCGACCTGTAACACCAGCGCAATTCAGGGATGTAGTCAACAAGCTCTGATCAATACGTATGATAATTCAATTGTATATACAGACCATATTCTCGCTTCGACAATCAATTTATTAAACAAACAAACTCAATTTCAATCCGCTTTATGGTATTTATCAGATCATGGTGAATCCACGGGTGAACATGGAATGTATTTACACGGCGCGCCTTATCAAATTGCACCATCACAACAAACTCATGTGCCGATGATCATGTGGTTTTCAACAGCATGGCGAAAACATGAAGCGTCAACTGTACGATGCATTAAATCTCAGAAGAATAATGCACTTAGCCAAGACAAT
The DNA here is from genome assembly GCF_013417635.1 of Acinetobacter sp. YH12239. Classification (NCBI taxonomy): domain Bacteria; kingdom Pseudomonadati; phylum Pseudomonadota; class Gammaproteobacteria; order Moraxellales; family Moraxellaceae; genus Acinetobacter; species Acinetobacter sp. YH12239. The sequence continues at coordinate 1,781 of NZ_VPDP01000014.1, forward strand.
GTCTTTCACACCATGCTAAGTTTATTGAATATTCATACTACAACATTACAACCCGCATTAGACCTCAGCCAACAATGCAAACCTCAATTACAGAACAGAGCCTAATATGAATAAAATCCTGATGATTGAAGATGACTTTATGATTGCAGAGTCATCTCAAAAGTTGCTCCAATATCAATCATTTGAAGTAGTCTGGGTCAATAATGGCATCGATGGCTTAAAACAATTAAATCAACAAGCATTTGATTTAGTGCTGCTCGATCTTGGATTACCTATGATGGATGGCATGCAAGTACTCAAACATCTTCGATCACTATTTCCTTCAATTCCTGTACTCATTATTTCAGCAAGAGATCAACTTCAGCACCGTATCGATGGATTAAATCAAGGTGCTGATGATTATCTAGTAAAACCATACGAGTTTGAGGAGTTATTAGCGCGTATTCACGCCATACTCAGACGTGCATCTCAACAAAATACATCTCAGATAAAACAAATTTTAGAATTTGGCGGACTCAGGTTAGATCTTGAACAACATATCGCGAGTTTTGAAAATCAGACGGTTGAGTTTTCAAACCGTGAGTGGGCTTTATTAATTCCACTCTTAACTTATCCAAATAAGATTTTTTCGAAGTCTAATCTTGAAGAAAAACTATATGATATTGAAAATGAAATCAGCAGTAATACCATTGAAGTCTATATTCATCGCATACGCTCAAAATTAGGTAAAAATTTTATTCGTAATGTGCGAGGATTAGGTTATCGGCTAGGTCAGCCTACACCATAAAACAAGAATTGATACATGACACAACCCTACTCTTTACAAAAGCAACTTGTTGTATTTACCTCAATTTTTAGTGTGGTAATGGGATGCATATTAGTTTTTTCAGCCTATAGAACAGCTTTAGAGGAAACAAATGAAATACTTGATGCTCAGCTGAAAAATCTGGCAGAGCGCGTTGCAAAATTTAATCCAGATCCTGTAAAGAGTAAATTTTCACATTTAAAACAGTACCATGAAGAAGATTTATTTGTAGATGTTTGGGCCTATGACCAACAATCACATTTACATGAAAAGTTTAAACAGTTGGTTGAGCCAGTCGCTAAGTCAGGTTTTTATCATCACACTAATCATTATGGTAAATGGCATACCTATGTGATTCCATTGAAAACTGTTCAAGTTCAAGTGAGCCAACAAGACTCTGTTCGACAAGCTTTAGCCATAGAGCTCGCAATCAACATGTTTTTACCTTATTTAATAATTATGCCCTTCGCGATTTATGGCTTAGGTTTTATAATTAGAAGAAATTTTGCTCCATTTGAGCAATTTAAATCCGAATTAAGTACACGTAAACCAAATGAGCTGACCGTAATTGACCCTCAACAGTACCCTATTGAGCTAGTACCCAGCATTCAAGCGATCAATCAATTATTTCAAAGGATCTCTGATGCCCAACAAGAACAAAAACAATTTATTGCAGACGCCGCTCACGAATTAAGAACACCAATTACAGCATTAAATCTTCAAACTAAAATTTTACTCAAAGAGCTCCCCCATCACGAATCGTTAATCAAAATGAATAATGGTTTACACCGAACTCAGCATTTGGTCGGACAGCTTTTAAATCTCGCTCAACAAGATTCATTGAATGCCAATAACGAGAAAAAAATGAGTATTCGGTTAGATGAACGTGCTTATCAATCTATTGAACAATTGATTCATTTAGCCTTAGCCAAAGAAATCGATTTAGGTATGGAACGTTATGAACACGTTCAAATTATAAATTATTCATCTGCTATAGATTCAATATTAACCAACTTAATAGAGAATGCGATTAAATACACGCCTCCCAATGGCATCATTAATGTTTCGACATTTCAAGAGAATGATATAGCTATCATTCAAGTCGAAGATAGTGGCCCAGGAATTTCAGCAGATCTCTATGAACGTATTAAAAAAAGATTTTATCGAGTTGAGCAACATCAAGAAATTGGTAGTGGTTTAGGTTTATCAATTGTTGAAAAAGCTGTAGAACGTATGGGGGGTAATCTTATCTTTGATCGCAGCCCTCAATTAGGTGGTTTATTGGTGAGAATGGAAATTAAACTACATTAATTGCTTAGGCTAATTTAAACTTTTCTTTTAGACTAAATATTACGACATTGAACATCCAAATCAGCCAACCAGTCCAAAGATTATGACTAAAAAAATGCGCTCCTCTGAGCATTTGCGTCCATCCCATAAGCATTCCCAAGAGAATTGCACTCAATAAGTAAAATTGAGCTAATTTGCTTTTTTTGCTCCTGAACACAAAATACCCACTCAATAATGCAAAACCTGCAGAAGCATGACCTCCAGGAAAACAATGCCCAACTTTACTACTGAGACTCCAGACAATTGTCATTCCCTGAGGTTGAACTGCATCCCATGGACACATCAAGGTCGACTGTGATTTGAACAACGCTATTAAAATAATTGAAATTAAAGCAACTGCAAAAATTGTGATGTAATTTTTAGAGGTTTCCAAACGTTGATTTCTCGATTTGGGATGAGCAACCATGACTGCATATATCAGCATACTGCAGTACATCGCGATTAGCACATATTTAACCCATTCATGCCCGACTACACTTGGCCAAAATGCATCTTTTAAATAGAACACTCCTTTTGAATTTAAGCCTAATTGAATCAATTTCATATCGACTGCACCATGTACTGGAAATAGATTGACCAAAATGAAATAGCTCAAGATTAAGGCGATACATTGCTTACGATAGAAAAAACTCATACGAATTCATCGAATAAAAATGTATTTAAATCAATCAGGCTTAAAATTTTCTGAACGATTTGACATCAAATAGACTTTTATACTGCATAACGATATGCTTAAACCAACCTGAGTTGGGTTTTAAAAATAAAAAAGTGTTAAGGATAACCACGATGCAAACTCAAGAATTACTCATTCTGAATGGCAACTATCAAATCCAAGCGGATTTATATATGCCCGAGCCGATCACAAAAGATTCTAGTATCATCATTATGGCTCATGGCTTAGGTGGAGAAAAAAGCTGTGGCTTAAACTCTTTCGCTGAAGCTTATGCAGAATTGGGATATAACCTATGCGTATTTGATCATTCTGGTTTTGGATTAAGCAGTGGTCCTGTTCAGCATCTTGTCGATAAAAATAGCCAACTTCAGGATTGGAAAGTCGTTATCGACTATATTCAAACCCGATTCTCCATCCCGAAAAAAAATATCATTTTATGGGGGTATTCGTTCAGTGGTGCGCATGTTCTAACATTAGCAAGTGAACACACCTTTAAAGCAGTGATCTCTAATTTTCCACACGTTGATGGTTTAGCGAGCTTGACACTGTATCCGAAAAAATATTTATTGCCTGCAACCATGATTGCATTACAAGATTTAGCCCTAGCAAAAATAGGTAGAGTCAAAACCATGCCTGTAGTTGCAAAAGATCGGTTTGCCATTTTGGCGGGTGAAGATTGCTACGATGCATATTATCGACTGATCCCAGACGGGATGCATTGGAAAAATGCTGTACCAGCCCGAATCGTTGCAACCATTGGTTTATACCGACCAACAATGATCGTTCATAAAATTCAATGCCCTGTTTTTGTGTCAGGTGCGGAACTAGATTCACTTATTCCTGTCAAAGCAACACGTAAACTCGCACAAAAATTAAAACAAGGTGAATATCGTGAGTTCGTCTGCGGTCACTTCGATCTATTTCATTTGCCCGTTTTTGATCAACTCATCGCAGTGCATCAACATTTTTTGGAAAAACTAAAATAAACTTTCAAAGTTGGTAGTTATATCCCTTACTGCTTAAGTAAAATTCACTGATAAAATGGCATTCTTTTAGAATGTCATCAGTGACTTGTTGATGCTGATAGTAGCTGTGTTTCATTAATGCAAAAACCATTTCAACCAAATACACCGCTTCCTCTTTTCTATTCAATTTCAGCGGATGTACTTTCTGCTCAAATACCGCTTGTAAATCATGAGCAATCTTCTCAATGACGATTTCCTGTAAATTAAAACCATCAACATGTACTGGCCCACCCAAAATCAAAATACTTGCAGCAGGATTTGAATTGTAAAACTCTGCCACCTTAGAAATTAGATCAAAACAAATATCACGTGTTGACCAAGTTTGATAGCACTCATTTTTAAACAAAACATAGGCCTGCAATTCATCCAAATAACGTTTCACCAATATGCTGAACAAATGATTAACTGTTGGAAAGTATTGATAAATCGTAATCTTAGGAAGATCGGACTGTGCTGCAATTTCGGGAATAGTACAGTGATTGATGCCTTGTTCTTCTAATATTTTCTTCGTTGTTTCTAATACAAGTTCTAACCTTGCTTTACTTCTTTTTTGTACAGGAAGCTTAATTTCATCAAAAAGCATTTAAACAAATCCCCTGTCTTGCTGTTTAAAAATAAATCGATTATAGTCATAAAACCAACTATAGTTGGTTATGAATAAAAAGAACATCATTCAAGGATATGAATATGAACACAGTCTGTATCATTGGTGCAGGTCCGTCAGGAATTACGGCTGCTAAAAATTGTCAACAAAATGGTATTGCATACGATATCTTCGAGAAAAATGACAAAGTCGGTGGGAATTGGGTGTTTAATTCTAAAACTGGTCATTCTTCAGTCTATGAGAATACACACATTATTAGCTCGCGTACAATGTCTGAATATGAAGATTATCCAATGCCAGACAGTTATCCTGATTATCCACGACATGATCATTTGCAGCAGTATTTTGAAAATTATGCCAAACATTTTGGTGTATATGACAAGATTAAATTTCATCACACCATTCACCATATTCATAAAAATGAAAATAAAAAATGGGTGGTGGATTACACCAATGATCAAGGTAAAGAACAACAGAAAATATATGACTATTTAATGGTTGCAAATGGTCACCATTGGAAACCGAAATACCCTGAGTATGAAGGTGAATTTACTGATAAGTGGATGCATTCACATGATTTTAAAGGTGTTAATGACGACTGGCGAGGAAAGAAAATTTTAGTCATTGGTGCAGGTAATTCAGGTTGTGATGTTGCCGTAGAATCAGCACGTGTCTCAAAAGATGTGTATATATCAATGCGCAGCCCACAATGGTTTGTTCCAAAATTTATGTTTGGACATCCCGCAGACATACTCGTCAAGTCAATGGAAAAACTTCCGCCCAAAATGCGCCAAAAAATTCTAACTAAATTGGTAAAAGCCTTCAGTGGAAATTACGCAGATTTTGGCTTGCCTGTAAATGACAAACCGATGCTGACACAACATCCAACGGCGAACTCTGACTTCATTGACTATGTGCGTCACGGTAAAATCAAACCAAAACCAGCGATCAAGCGTCTCAATGGTAAAATTGTAGAATTCGTCGATGGTACTCAACAAGAATTCGATATCATTTGTTGTTGTACTGGTTTCTGGACCGTCTTCCCTTTCTTCGATAAAGATTTTATAGATTTCCAACATGCTGAAAAATTACCGCTTTACCGTAAAATGATGCATGCAGAACATGACAGTCTTTATTTCATTGGTTTATTCCAGCCACTAGGTTGTATTTGGCCAATTTCAGATCATCAAGCCAATTTGGCATGTCAGGAAATTTTAGGAAAATATAAACGTCCAGCTGATATGAAAAAAGCGATTCAGCATGAGTTAGATCATCCACATTACAACTTTGAAGGCGGTCAACGACATGCAGCAGAAGTTGACTATAATGACTTCCGTGCAGAACTCGTGTCAGACCTTAAAACTGCTGGTGTCATCATTCCAGAGCGTAAACCTTTGGTTTCAATCCGTAAATTAGTTGGTTCTTTACTGACTGCATAATTTAGTGTATTTCTAGGTCATCAGTGAGTGTTACGTTAATCGTGAGCACTCACCTTACATAAGTATAATCAACTCAAAATAACAACTTAAATGATCAATAGCAGGAGCTTTGCATGCACGGACGTATGATGTTTCAACCTTTATTAATCAGCAGTTTACTAGAACATGCTGCTGAATTTCATAAAGACACCCTGATCGTTTCAAAAAACACCGATGGCACACTTTACGAAACCAATTGGGGCGATGTATCGGATAATGCTAAACGTGGTGCAAAGGCATTGAATGAACTTAAACTCATTCACGGCGATTGTATTGCAACATTAGCTTGGAACAATCATCGTCATTTAGAGGCTTGGTATGCTATTTCTGGTAGTGGTTTAATCTGTCACACCATTAACCCAAGATTATTTCCAGAACAACTGATTTTCATTATTAATGATGCACAAGATAAAGCGATTATTTTTGATAAAACATTCCTACCTTTGATTACAGGAATAAAAGCACATATTCCACTGGTGCAACATTTCATCTGCTTAGATGCACCTGATGAAAAGATTCGTCAAGCCTTACCCGAAGTCTTGTTCTACGATGACTTAATTGCGGGTCAAACTGCAGAATATACATGGCCTGAATTTGATGAAACCACTGCTAGTTCACTATGTTATACCTCTGGAACAACAGGCAATCCTAAAGGTGCTCTCTATTCTCATCGCTCAACTGTTCTTCACAGTTTAGCGGCCAGCTTACCTGACTCACTCAATCTGTCAGCCAAAGACATTATTTTACCAGTAGTTCCGATGTTTCACGTTCATGCATGGGGAACACCTTATGCCGCAGCGATGGTAGGTGCTTCAATTATATTACCAGGGCCGGGTCTTGATGGTGAGAGTCTAGTTAAACTCATTGATCAATATGAAGTGACTGTTGCACTTGGTGTTCCTACCATTTGGCAAAGCTTGTTGGTCGCTGCAAAAGCAATGAACAGTTCACTGACCTCTTTAAAACGTAATGTGATTGGTGGCTCGGCTTGCCCACCAAGCATGTTAGCCACATTCCGTGATGTATATGATTGTGAAACCATTCATGCATGGGGGATGACTGAAGCCAGTCCACTTGGCACTGCCAATCAATTCAAAGCTAAACATAAACAACTTTCTCAGGATCAACAAGCAAAACTACGTCTTTCCCAAGGTCGCCCGCCGTTTGGAGTCAGGATTCGTTTAGTGTCTGAAGAAAGAGGAACCGATCTTGTTCCACATGATGGTGAGACTATTGGTAATTTACAAATCAAAGGACATTGGATTGTTGACAAATACTTTGGTCAGTCCGACTCACCATTGACCAGTGATGGATGGTTTGATACTGGAGATATTGCGTCTATAGATGCTGATGGCTATCTGCATATTAGTGATCGTGCCAAAGACTTGATTAAATCTGGTGGAGAATGGATCTCTTCTGTAGAGCTTGAAAATATCGCAATGGGTCACCCAGAAATTGCGATGGCTGCAGTAATCGCAGCACAACATCCGAAATGGGATGAAAGACCTGTCTTAATCGCCGTTAAACATCCTAATAGCCAAATCACTGAACAACAACTCATTGATTACTATGCTGATAAAATTGCTAAATGGCAAACCCCAGATAAAGTGATATTTGTCGATGCCATACCGCTTAGCGGCACTGGAAAAATGCTAAAAAGAAAACTTCGCGAAGAATATGGACATGTATTAATGTGAGTTCAGGTTAATTTCTCAACTCACTCATACTAACCAAATAAAGCTGTAACTGTACATCAGTTACAGCTTTATATTTGAGCCATTACGAATAATTAAATTAGCAGTATCACGACCTGACAGATATGCACCATGCACAGTGCCTGCATAATCGGTATGACAATGTTCACCTGCAAAATATACTTGCGCTGGATGCTCTTTTTTAAAGATCTCTACATCATCTTTAGTATGTTCAACTTTTGGAAAACTAAATGAACCTAAACTAAACGGATCACTCCCCCAGCGGGTAATTATGATGTTCTGAATTTCATTGGAGTGCATGCAAATCTTCAATATTTTCTTGATATATTCATGCACCTGTTGATCCGTTGCTTGATCAACCCATTCTGACTTTGTACCTCCAACGAAAAGTAGATAAGTCGGTTTATTATATAAATGACTAAAATCTAAAATACTATACAGCTCACGCTCATCCCAAAAAAATGCCGTATTGTGTTTAAGTGCATTCCCATTAAATTCTAGAGCTTTTGAAAATTGTATAAATATTTTATTGAAAGATCCAAAACCCAGCTTTTGAATCGATTGGACTAATCCACTAGGCAAAGGCGGCTCAAACTTAATTTTATCTTGCTTTAAAATACCGAGTGGAACTGTCACCACAACTTGAGAACCTACGTAAAGCTGTCCACATGCTGTTTTTATCTGCACTTGATGAGAGTCATGAACGATTTCAACAATATTTGCATTCGTATGAATCTCTAAATCAGCAGCCACAACTTTAACAATCTGTTCATAACCTTTTGGAAATATCACTTCATCGCCTGAGAAGTAGCCTTCAAAATCCATAAAATTATGGGCTAATTGCTCTAAATCAGTCGCAAAAGGATCATTGGCAAGCCTTGAGTAATACTGCTTAATTTTTTGTATGATGACGTCTCGATCAAAATAATGAAGTTGAAAACGTATCTTCCCTAAAACATTCTCAAGTTGCTCAAAAGCGGAGATATCCTGCTCTTTTGATTTATTTTGAAAAACCTTCTGAACATCACGAAGGCATTTTTCAAATTCTAAGCTCTCTTGTTCGGTAAATGGCTGACCATTGGCATGAAAATAATCCACTTGATCATAATTAAAAACTTGAGTACTTATCCGATTGGACTCTGCAATTTTCCATATCGGATTATTATCAATACCATGTATCCATGATGCACCAAGGTCAAAACAATGACCATCAATGTTTTGTGTATGTATTCTCCCACCTATACGATCACGTGCTTCTAAAACAACAACATTAAATCCTGCTGATTTTAAATGCTGAGCACAACTTAATCCTGCAACACCAGCGCCGATAATATAAATAGGATGATTAAAGTCGTTCATTCATTTTTTTATTAGAAAAAATTCGCTTAAAGATATCGCGTTCAAAACTGTGAAAATAGTTGTGTGATGTAATAAATTTAAAATGATTGGTAACTTAAGAAGAGTTAAAAATTGTTTTAATCGAATAAATCACAAAAAAAACGGCCATGAAGACCGTTTTTTTAGAATGCTTTGATTTTCTTCTTAATCTGCTGAGATATCTTCAAATAAAACTGAAGATAAATAGCGCTCTCCAGCATCAGGTAAAATCACCACTATGGTTTTACCGTCATTTTCAGGACGTTGAGCAAGTTCATGAGCGGCCGCTAATGCTGCACCACTTGAAATCCCCACAAAAATCCCTTCTTTGATTGCAGATTGACGAGCAAAATCAATTGCAGTTTGATTTTCAATCGCGATAACTTCATCCACCAAATCTAAATCTAGGTTCTTAGGAATAAAGTTTGCACCAATGCCTTGGATTTTATGTGGTCCCGGAGTCAGTGTTTCGCCACGCTTCGCTTGTCCAATAATTGGTGAGTCTGCTGGTTCAACTGCAACTGAGTAAAGGGCTTGATTTTTAACTTTCTCAAAATAACGCGAAATACCAGAGATCGTACCTCCCGTACCTACACCAGCCACTAAAATATCAACCTTACCACCCGTTGCTTCAAAAATTTCAGGTCCAGTTGTAGTTTCATGAATGGCAGGATTTGCTGGGTTTTCAAATTGCTGAGGTAAATAATAAAGCTCTGGGTTCTCAGCAACTAAACGTTCAGCTTCTTGAACAGCACCATTCATCCCTTTAGCAGGATCGGTTAATACTAAATGAGCACCTAATGCTTTGAGTACTTTACGGCGCTCGATACTCATACTCGCAGGCATGGTCAATGTGATGTCATAACCTTTAGCAGCAGCAACAAAAGCGAGCGCAATTCCGGTATTACCACTCGTCGGTTCAACAATATGCATGCCTGCTTTAAGCACACCACGTTGTTCTGCATCTGCAATCAAAGCTGCACCAACACGGCATTTTACTGAAAATGCTGGGTTACGTGCTTCCACTTTAGCAAGAACTGTAGCCCCACCCTGTATCACACGATTAATGCGAATAAGCGGTGTATTACCAATCGCTTCAGCGTTATTACTGTATACCGCGATTCCACGATTAGAAGTTTGTGGAAATTGAGTCTCTGTGGTCATGAACAACCCTTATATTCATAAAACAATACTTTTATCATAATCCTTTTTCATTTTAGATATATAACCATTTGTAAGATTTTCATATAAGATAAAATGAATAGGTTATTCTAAATATGAAATTATCACTTTACTGCTTTTAATCCATAAAAATTAGACATTTGACAAAAAGTTCTTAAATTTTGATACCCAGCCTGAAGGTATAGATTCTTCATCTCTTTCACCGTCATTAAATTAAAGTCATCATGTATTCTCTCCAACATGACCTGACTTTGTTTTTCACTTAATCCTATTTTTGTCACCAAATTTTTTAATACCAACTGATCATTTGGTTCTTCGAATTGCATCAGATCGAAACTCAGAACCATGCCATCGTGTTTCAAAGCATGGTAAATATCACCTAAAAAACTCTTTTTGCACGCATGCGAAATAAAATGAAAAACCAAAATACTCAATACTGCATCAAAATTTTCAGGATATTTCTGGAGCACCGTCGTGTCACCTTGCAGAATTGTGACTCGGTGCATTTGCTGCTTAAACTGAACGATCTGTTTTGTTTTTTCAAGCATCGCTGCCGATGGATCAAACACAACAAACTCCGCCTTTGGAAAATGATCTAATAAATAATTCAGTTCATATCCAGTTCCACACCCGACAATGGCAATTTTAGCCTCTTCTTTGAGATGAGTTTCAAGCAGCGCTAATATATGTAGATGCATGAGTTCATATCCTGGTATCAGCTGTCTGATATGCTCATCGTAATTTTCTACGATTTTTGGGTGATCAAAATTCTTTGCCATATCACTCTTCGACTATTTTTAAAATTAAGCCGAACTGAGTGAACTAAGTTCGGCTTTGTTATTTTCTGCTTAAAGTTAAAAATATCACTCAATGACGATTAAGCACTCTCATCAAAAATATTGAGTTGCTCACGCATATATTCTTGGAGTTTAAACTTCTGAGCCTTACCAGAAGCAGTCATTGGGAACTCTTTAAGGAAATGTACATATCGTGGCACTTTATTATGTGAGATATTAGCTTTGCAGTAATCTTTGATCACTTGTTCAGAACATTCATGTCCTTCATGCAAAATAATACAAGCACATAATTCTTCGCCATATTTGGGGTCAGGAAGTCCAATCACTTGAACATCGCTAACAGCCGGATGTTTATATAAGAAGTCTTCAATCTCTTTAGGGAATAAATTCTCACCCCCCCGAATCACAACATCTTTAATGCGACCTTTGATTTTGATAAAGCCTTCATCATCCATTTCAGCGATATCACCCGTATGCATCCATTTTGCGACATCTACGACTTCTCGGGTTTTTTCTTCTTCATCCCAATAACCCAGCATGACTGAGTATCCACGTACACATAACTCTCCGAGTTTGCCACGAGGCACTACTTTACCGTGTTCATCGACTATTTTAATTTCGATATGTGGATGAACTCGACCAACAGTGCTCACTCGTTGTTCTAGCGAATCTGTGATCGAACTTTGTGCGCTTACTGGCGCTGTTTCAGTCATGCCATAACAAATCGTGATATCTCGCATATGCATACGCTCAATGACGCGTTTCATGATTTCTTTTGGACATGGACTGCCAGCCATGATGCCTGTACGTAATGTAGTCAAATCAAATTCGTCAAATTGCTCATGATCAAGCATGGCAATAAACATGGTAGGCACACCATAAGCCGCGGTACATTTCTCTTGTTCAATCGCTTTAAGACTATCAAGAGGATTAAATACAGCTGATGGATAGATCATGGTTGATCCATGTGTAATACAGGCGAGATTACCCATCACCATACCAAAGCAATGAAATAACGGTACAGAAATACAAACTCGATCTTGAGAAGTCAGTTTGATTGCCTCTCCCACAAAATACCCGTTATTCAGAATATTATTGTGTGTCAGCATGGTCCCTTTGGGGCTACCTGTCGTTCCGGAGGTAAACTGGATATTGATGGTTTCATCGAATTGAAGACCAGATGCTATCTCATTAAGTTGATCTAACTGCTCTGAAGTCGGTTCAACCAATAAATCACTAAAGCGATAAAACCCAGTATGTTGTTGATCATCTATTTTGATCAAATACTTTAAATGAGGCAATTTTTCAGCATTTAAAACGCCATTGGTCGTATGCAAAATCTCCGGTGCGATTTGCGTCAAAATTTCTTGATAATTGGTCGTCTTAAAGGTCGATGCAATGATCAAACCTTTGCATGACACTCGATTGAGTACGTATTCTAGCTCGTAACTTTTATACGCAGGGTTTAAGTTGACCAAAATAATTCCAGCCTTAAAGGCTGCAAATTGTGCGATCGTCCATTCCACACAATTAGGGGACCAAATCGCTAGACGATCTCCCTTTTCTAAACCGATTTTTAATAAACTACATGCAAAAGCATTTACATTCTCTTGTAACTGCTGATAGGTCAAACGTACATTTTGATGCACACTGACCACAGCATCCTGATCGGCATATTGTAGACATGCTTGATCAAATTTATGGCCTATGGTCATACCCAATAAGGGTTGCTCACTGGTGCCATAGGCATAGCTGAGTCGTAATTGCGTCATTGAATCATACTCCTTGATTCTATTTTCTTATATCAATCCAATATTTCGTTATTAATTACGCGATTACTCGTTTAGACACGACATCCTTTTGTGTGAATTAATTTAATTTTCCTCCTTTGCCTTAACTGCATTGACACAAAAGTCTGCAATTTGCTTAACGAAATAACCTTTATAACCGTCGTCAAACATCACATTACGCGATGGATTTAGGGGTTCAATCACAACGAATGTCATCGCACCAACCACGCATAATGCAGCTGTATTTAAATCTTCAAATTCGAACTCACCATTGACCTTTCCTTCGGCAAGAATCTCCTTTATGGATTGTTTTATCAGTTGCTTACTTCTAAAACGTTCATGCTCAATTGTTGGGTCTACGGGCTCAAACATGAGTGAATATGCAAGTTGAGGGCTATTCAGAGCACGTTTTACGAAAGCAGTGACGGCCTTTGTCAACTTCTCAGTCGAAGTCCAATCAGTTTTTGCAATCTGATTCAGAATATCGACCTCTCCTTTGATGGCCTGTGAAAGCACTTCAATCAAAATCTGATTTTTGCTCTCAAAATAGCGATAGACCAAACCACTCGAGACACCAGATTTATCTGCAATCGCTTGCACTTGCGCATCTTTAAAACCACCACCCGCAATAAGTTCGCGCGCGGATTGCAATATCGATTGACGATTTTGCTCCATACGCTCTTGCATCAAAGTGGATCTTTTATAACTCATAATTGTTCACCCAATCAACTAAAATGAATTATAAATCATTTTCTGAATTTATATTCACTTTTTTAAAAAATAACTGTATTGTATTTCTCAAGCAAGGACAAAATGCTTCACTGGAAATAAAAATTAAATTTTAGGATGAATGAAAATGAATTTACAGAGTATCGACTTTGGACTAGACGAAACACTAATCGCTTTACGTGATTCTGTAGCTGCATTCTGTGCAAAGGAAATCGCACCTATTGCTCAACAAGTTGATCAAGACAACTTATTTCCAGCTCATTTATGGAAAAAATTTGGTGATATGGGGTTACTTGGACTTACCGTGAGTGAAGAATACGGTGGTGTCAATCTGGGTTATTTGGCTCATATCATTGTCATGCAGGAAATTTCACGAGCATCTGCATCCATTGGACTTTCATATGGAGCTCATTCAAATCTTTGTGTGAATCAAATTAACCGTAATGGTAGCGAAGAACAAAAACAAAAATATCTTCCTAAATTAATTTCTGGCGAATATGTCGGTGCTTTGGCAATGTCTGAACCAAATGCGGGTTCAGATGTCGTCAGTATGAAATTACGTGCTGAAGAGCATGGTGATCACTTTGTACTTAATGGCTCAAAAATGTGGATTACCAATGGTGGAGATGCTGACGTGCTGGTGGTTTACGCCAAAACTGACATCAATGCTGGTGCCAAAGGCATGACTGCTTTCATTATTGAAAAAGGCATGGAAGGCTTTAGTCATGGGAGTCACTTAGACAAACTCGGAATGCGTGGTTCAAATACTTATCCCCTGTTCTTTGACAATGTCAAAGTGCCTAAAGAAAACGTCATGGGTGGTGTAGGTAACGGCACCAAAGTCCTGATGAGTGGATTGGATTACGAACGCGCTGTGCTGAGTGGAGGTCCACTGGGCATTATGGATGCGTGTTTAGATGTGGTCATCCCATACATTCATGAACGTAAGCAATTCGGTCAATGTTTAGGTGAATTCCAACTCATGCAAGGCAAAATTGCGGATATGTATTCTACATGGTTGGCAAGCAAGGCTTTGGTTTATGCCGTGGGTGCAGCGTGTGACAAAGCTGATCATGATCGTGGTTTACGTAAAGATGCAGCAAGTGCCATTCTCTACTCAGCTGAAAAAGCAACATGGATGGCTGGTGAAGCAATTCAAACATTGGGTGGTAATGGTTATATCAATGATTACAGCACCGGTAGATTGTGGCGTGATGCCAAACTCTATGAAATCGGTGCAGGAACTTCTGAAATTCGACGCATGTTAATTGGTCGTGAGTTATTCAACGAAACCAAATAATTCAAGTTAATACAAGGAAGTTATTGATGAACGAAATTAAAAGCAAAATCAATCCACGTAGTGAAGAGTTTAAAATCAATCAAGCTGCAATGCTTGAATTGGTCGCAGACTTAAAAAAACAAGCTCAAACCATTGCCTTAGGTGGTGGAGAAAAAGCACGTCAGAAGCATTTAGCACGTGGAAAACTACTACCGCGTGAGCGCATTGATCAACTCATTGATGCAGGAACTGCCTTTCTTGAAATTGGTCAACTCGCTGCTTATCAAGTTTATGCTGACGATGTACCAGCCGCAGGTGTGGTTGCAGGTATTGGTCAAGTGCATGGTGTGACTTGCATGATCGTTGCCAATGATGCAACGGTTAAAGGAGGTACATATTATCCCTTAACTGTAAAAAAACATTTACGTGCGCAAGAAATTGCTGAACAAAATCATCTTCCTTGTATTTATATGGTCGACTCAGGCGGTGCATTTCTGCCAATGCAGGATGAAGTATTCCCTGATCGCGATCATTTTGGACGAATTTTTTACAACCAAGCACGCATGTCGAGTAAAGGTATTGCACAAATAGCCGTGGTTATGGGCAGTTGTACTGCGGGTGGCGCATATGTCCCTGCCATGTCCGATGAAACGATTATTGTCCGCAATCAAGGTACGATTTTTCTCGGTGGTCCACCTTTGGTAAAAGCTGCAACAGGTGAAGTGGTGACTGCTGAAGACCTTGGTGGCGGCGATGTTCATACCCGTTTATCTGGTGTCGCAGATCATCTTGCAGAAAGTGATGAACATGCGATTCAAATTGCACGCAATATTGTGCAAAACCTAAATATCGAACCGAAAGCATTTAAGACAGAAATTGAAGAACCGCTTTATAGTGCTGAAGAACTCTATGGTGTCATTCCGAGTGACTCACGCAAACCCTTTGACATACGTGAAGTGATTGCACGTATCGTGGATGGTTCAAGACTTGATGAATTTAAAGCTCGTTTTGGTACAACCTTAATTACAGGTTTTGCATCTATCTACGGCATGAAGGTCGGAATTATTGCCAATAACGGAATTTTATTTTCAGAGTCTGCTCAGAAAGGTGCGCATTTCATTGAACTTTGTACGCAACGCAATATCCCACTGCTCTTTATCCAAAACATCACCGGTTTCATGGTCGGTCGCCAATATGAAAATGAAGGTATTGCCAAAAATGGAGCCAAATTGGTCATGGCAGTAGCGACCGCAAATGTCCCTAAAATCACCTTGGTGGTCGGTGGTTCTTTTGGTGCAGGCAACTATGGAATGTGCGGTCGAGCATATTCTCCTCGCTTCTTATGGACTTGGCCGAATTCACGTATTTCCGTGATGGGCGGTGAACAAGCTGCTAGTGTTCTCTCCACGATTAAGCGTGATCAGATTGAGCAACGTGGTGAAACTTGGTCAGCTGAAGAAGAAGATCAATTCAAACAACCTTATCGTGATCAATTTGAAAAGCAAGGACATCCTTATTATGCATCTGCACGTTTATGGGATGACGGCGTGATTGATCCAGCAGAATCACGTCATGTCTTAGGTCTGAGTTTGGCTGCTGCATTGAATGCGCCAATTGAACCAACTCAGTTCGGCGTGTTCCGCATGTAAGGAGAAAATGACATGAGTTATGAATTTTTACAGCTTGAAATTGAACGCCAAGTTGCGACCGTATGGATTAATCGTGCTGAATTACACAATGCATTCAATACACAAGTGATAGAAGAGCTGAATCACTGTTTCACAACTTTAAATGCTAATGATGACGTTCGTGTTGTCGTTTTGGCAGGTCGTGGTAAAAGCTTTTCTGCAGGTGCGGACCTTAATTGGATGAAGCAAGCAGGTCAAGCATCAAAAGTGGAAAATGAAGAAGATGCTTTGAAACTTGCCAAAATGTTACAAAGTTTAGCCACGCTGAAACAACCGACTATCGCACGCGTCCACGGTATTGCATTTGGCGGCGGCATGGGGCTTGCTTCAGCATGCGATATTTGTGTGGCTACCACTGATGCTAAGTTTGCCACTTCAGAAGTGAGATTAGGTTTAGCACCTTCAACGATTAGTCCGTACGTGATCCGTGCGATCGGTGCTCGTCAAGCATCTCGATACTTTCTCACGGCTGAACGTATTTCTGCAGAGCAAGCAAAGCATATTGGTCTCGTCCATGAAGTTTGTCAGCCAGAACAGTTGGATGCCACCGTATCGGAAATCATTGATGCAATTTTGCTTGGTGGCCCTGAAGCTCAAGCTGCATCAAAGTCTTTGATTCGTTTAGTTGATCATCAAGAAGTCACAGAAGATTTACTGATTCAAACCGCCCAACACATTGCGCACGTACGTCAAGGTGATGAAGCCAAAAATGGCTTAACTGCTTTTTTAAATAAACAAAGCCCAGCATGGATTCAAGCAACGGCAGAACAATAAAAAGGAATTCAATATGTTTAAAAAAATTCTCATTGCAAACCGTGGCGAAATTGCATGTCGTGTGATTCGTAGTGCACAAAAATTAGGTATCGCAACGGTTGCAGTCTACTCAGATGCAGATGCCCAAGCGCAGCATGTCAAATTAGCAGATGAAGCCATTTATATTGGTGAATCCCCTGCTGCACAAAGTTATTTACAAGCAGATCGTATTATTCAAGCTGCACTTAAAACAGGAGCTGAAGCCATCCATCCAGGTTATGGTTTTCTATCTGAAAATGATCAATTTGCGGAAGCTTGTGAAAAAAACAACATCACCTTTATAGGGCCTCCAGTGGCTGCCATCTTAGCCATGGGTTTAAAGGCAACATCTAAAGCATTGATGGAAAAAGCAGGTGTACCACTCACACCTGGGTATCATGGCAGCAATCAAGATGCAGATTTTCTTAAACAACAAGCTGATCAGATTGGTTATCCTGTGCTGATTAAAGCCAGTGCAGGTGGTGGTGGTAAAGGCATGCGCTTAGTTGAGCGTGCTGAAGACTTTCTTCCTGCACTGAACTCATGCAAAAGTGAAGCGAAATCAAGCTTTGGCAATGATGACGTTCTAATTGAACGTTATGTTGTCAATCCTCGTCATATTGAAGTGCAAGTTTTTGGTGACAAACATGGCAATTATGTTCACCTCTTTGAACGTGATTGCTCTGTGCAGCGCCGTCACCAAAAAGTCCTAGAGGAAGCCCCAGCCCCTAAAATGGCCGAAGTTAAACTCGAAGCGATGCGTGAAGCTGCGATTAATGCTGCCCGAGCAGTAGACTATGTCGGTGCTGGAACGGTTGAGTTCATTGTTGAGCAAGATGGTACAGCTTACTTCATGGAAATGAACACTCGCCTCCAAGTTGAACACCCTGTGACGGAAATGATCACAGGACAAGATTTGGTTGAATGGCAATTACGTGTTGCTTATGGTGAACCTTTGCCAAAACAACAGTCTGAATTAAAAATTCATGGCCATGCACTTGAAGCTCGTGTTTATGCAGAAGAGCCAGAGAAAGGATTTCTTCCAGCAATTGGAAAAATTAATTATCTGCATTATCCGACTCAAAATGAATGTGTCCGTGTTGATAGTGGCATTGTGCAAGGTGATGAGATCACAACGTTCTATGATCCAATGATTGCTAAACTCATCGTATGGGGAGAAAATCGTGAAGCAGCTCTAGTCCAGATGCATCATGCTTTGAGCCACTTTCATGTCGAAGGCTTAGGCAACAATATTGCATTTTTAGATCGCTTAGTGGCATGTGACTCTTTCAAAAATGCCAATCTAGATACCAATTTAATTCAGCGTGAAGATGAGTTCCTATTTAAAACCACTACTCCTTCTTCGGCTGAAACAATTGTCACAGCAGCATTTATTGAACTGCATTCTCAGTTAAATGAATCCAAACGTACAAGCCATCCAGTTTGGAAAGCAAAACCCCTTTGGAGAAGTAATGTTGATGCGCGTACACCGATAAAACTAGAACATCTCGGACAAACGTATCAAGTTGAATTTATCTCAACTTCACAAGGGTTCGAAGCACAGCTTGATGGCGAAAGCTACGCTATCTCAGGTCAGTTGCTCAATGAAAATCTCATTGCGATCTATACCTCTTTTGGTCAAGAGAAAATCAGTTTCAAAAAAACCAATGATGCGGTCACCCTCTTTAAAAATGGGCAGACTTTTAAATTTGAACTCATCAAAGCTAATTTTAATACAGATGATCAATCCTCATCTGACTCAAATCTAAAAGCGCCAATGCCGGGTGCAGTGACACAAGTATTTGTTTCAGCAAATCAACGTGTAAAAAAAGATGACGTGTTATTAACGTTAGAAGCAATGAAAATGGAATACGCTATACGTGCACCATTTGATGGTGTCGTAGTCGCAGCTTATTTCCAACAAGGCGATCAAGTGAAAGCTGGAGATGAGCTGGTTGAGTTTCAAGCTGCTGAGGAGAATGCGGCATGATGAAAACAACCAATCAAACCACATCAAATCACGATAATTTTGTGAAAATCGTAGAAGTTGGACCTCGTGACGGTCTTCAGAATGAAAAAACACCCTTAACATTCGAAGACAGACGCAATCTTATTCTTGATTTGATGAAAACTGGTTTGAAGAATATCGAAGTCGGTTCTTGTGTATCTGCAAAGTGGGTACCTCAGATGGCAGAAAGTGATCAACTCTATGCCAGCTTATCACATGATGCAGATATCCAATTCAGCTTACTGACACCAAACCTTAAGGGATTCGAATCAGCTTTAGCTGTAGGCTGTAAAGAAGTTGCAGTTTTCACCGCTGCTTCTGAAAGCTTCACTCAAAAGAATATAAATTGTTCAATTGAGGAAAGCTTTGAGAAGTTTGCTGATGTATTACAGCTTGCTCAACAACATGATATTAAAGTACGTGGATATGTTTCATGTATCGTCGACTGCCCTTATGAAGGCCCAATTGATCCATCTAAGGTCGCTGAAGTCAGTGCAAAATTAATCGATCTAGGTTGCTACGAAGTATCCTTGGGTGAAACCATCGGCACAGCTACACCTGATCGAGTTGCCAAAGTTTGGAATGCATGTTTGGAACGAATTGAACCACAACTTTTAGCAGGTCATTTTCACAATACCTACGGCATGGCAATTGCGAATATCTATCAATCACTGACACAAGGCATCCGCATATTTGACTCATCGATTGCAGGTCTCGGCGGTTGTCCTTATGCCAAAGGTGCTTCGGGTAATGTATCCACTGAAGACTTATTTTATCTCTTGTCCAATATGGGCTATGAGACTGGCATTGACCTAGATGCCCTGATGCTTGCGAGTCGTAACATTAGTCAAGTTTTGCAACGAAATAATCCATCTAACTATGCCAATGCGTATTGGCAAAAAAAATGTGCTTAGTTCGTATCAGCATTATGAAATGATGAAGATCAGAAGCTGATTCAGGATGAATAAAATAAAAATACAATGAGGTGTTCAATGACGAACAAAGTGTATGAAAGTGCTGAAAGTGCACTGAACGATATCATTCAAGATGGTCAAACCTTAGCTGTTGGCGGTTTTGGCTTATGTGGTATTCCTGAGGCTTTGATTGCTGCCCTGAAACAAACGGGAGCTAAAGAGCTAATTTGTATTTCAAACAATGCGGGTGTAGATGGTTTTGGTTTGGGATTACTACTCGAAACAAAACAAATCAAAAAAATGATCTCGTCCTATGTCGGAGAAAATAAAGAATTTGAGCGACAATACTTAAATGGTGAACTTGAAGTCGAGCTAACCCCTCAAGGCACTTTGGCTGAAAAACTCCGTGCTGGTGGAGCTGGGATTCCTGCATTTTTCACCCAAACAGGCGTAGGTACGTTGATTGCAGAAGGTAAAGAAGTACGTGAGTTCAATGGTAAAGAATATATTTTAGAACCCTCTTTAACTGCAGATGTCGCTTTGGTCAAAGCGTATAAAGCAGATAAGGCAGGTAACCTAATCTTTAGGAAAACAGCTCAAAATTTTAATCCCGTTTGTGCGATGGCTGGGAAAATTACAGTCGCTGAAGTTGAGGAAATTGTAGAGATCGGTGAGCTCGATCCCGATGCGATACATTTGCCCGGCATTTATGTAAATCGTATCGTTCTTAACACCACACCAGAAAAAAGAATCGAACAAATGACCTTAAAGGCGGAGGCATAAGTTATGGCATGGACGCGTAATGAAATGGCACAACGAGCTGCCTTGGAACTCGAAGATGGATTTTATGTCAATTTAGGGATTGGATTGCCTACATTGGTTGCGAACTACATTCCTGAAAACATCAATGTTTGGCTCCAATCTGAAAATGGTTTGCTGGGAATTGGTGAATTTCCAACAAAAGAAACCGTAGATGCTGACCTGATTAATGCGGGTAAGCAAACCGTTACGGCGCGAGCAGGCGCTGCATTCTTTTCCAGTGCTGATTCATTTGCCATGATCCGTGGTGGGCATGTGAATATAGCTATTCTTGGCGCTATGGAAGTCTCTGAGCAAGGTGATCTTGCGAATTGGATGATTCCAGGGAAAAAAGTCAAAGGTATGGGTGGAGCAATGGATTTGGTGGCTGGCGTACAAAAAGTCGTCGTGCTGATGGAACATTGTGCCAAAGATGGCACCCCAAAAATTGTTCCGGAATGCTCACTGCCTCTTACAGGTAAAGCAGTCGTTCATCGCATGATCACAGATCTAGGAGTCTTGGATATCACGCCTCAAGGGGTAAAACTGATAGAACTGGCTTATGACGTCACCTTTGATGAGATACAGAAAGTGACTGGTGTTCCCCTAATTCAATCGAAATAAGATCGCTAAAAAAAACCACGCCTAAGCGTGGTTTTTTTATTTAGAAAGCATTCATTAAAGAGACGCCAATACCCGCATAGGTAGCACGATGATTATAATCAATCAAACTCTCACCATACCCATCGAATAATTGAAAATGACCTCTAAGTTTGCCACTGATTGGGAATGCCCAATCAAATTGAACAGCTCCTCGAGAATCATCCCCATCCTTAAGTGAATGTCTTAACATCAAACTAAAATCATGATCATTCCAACGGTAAAAAGTTGTTAAATCACCACGACCAATATAGTTTTTAATGTCAGGATTGTTATCATCATTGAAATCTTCTTCGATTCGATACCAAGGTCGAATCATCATAGCGAAATTATCACGCTCAAATCCTAAGTTCAGCATCACACGGTTCCAACTACGTGATAAAGGATCCGAACGTCCATTTGATTGATGATTCAGCGTTAAACCGAGTAAGCGACCATTTAAACCTAAAAATTCATAGTTGGTTCTAAACACAATACTTGCTTCAGGTTCATAATTCGTTTCACGAAATGGTCGTGATTCTTCAGAGTTGTAGACCTGCCAACGAGATGACTGGGTATAACCTAACCAAATATCGCCATTATTCCCGATTAAGTTTTCAACAGCTTTGGTTTTGAGTGAAATTTGAAACTTGGACTCTAAAGACTTTAAATTTTGATCATCTTCTACGGTGTTTTGAGGATTTGGACTCGATGGAAATTCGTTCTTATCAGACGTCCAAAATGCAGGAAGTAAATAGACAGGTTGATGTGCACGTATATTCCATGTACCTAATTTACTGTCTTCAGCCAATTCCCATCGTTTATCAAGCAACGATGAATTTGGTGTAATTACAGGACCTTCCACTGAAAACAAGTTTTCAAATTTTTGTTCGATTTTAGACTTTAAATCCTGTGGTTCAACCTGCGGTGCTGGTATTTCACGCGCAGCCTGACGCTCAGAAACATACGCAGGTTGCTCAAGTTCAGGGGCTTTGAACAATGCATCATAGCAGGCTAAACGCTCTGCATTTGAATCAAGTGCAACGCACGCTTGTGGTGACGCTGGATTCGCTGGTACCACATCTGTTGCCCAAACAGTCTGTATAGGCAAACACATGAACGACGACACACCCAACCATATTGGTGTACGTTTTATTCTATTTCGCATTGGCTAAGCCCCATTTTTAATTTTAATTCACTTGTTTTATTTCAAATCCAAGTTCTGCAAGTTGCTCTTTTTTAGCCATTGGTGCTACAACAGCCTTCGTTGGTTTTTGATTCACTAAATACGTTTCTGCTACACGTTTTAGATCATCTAACGTTACATTGAGCAAACGCTCTCGTAAAGTTTTTCTGAATTGAGGCGTACGTCCGTGCAATAATGCATAACATGCAGTAATTGCTTCACCTGCTGGAGAACCAGGCTTATCCATGCTCGATACAAGACCAAGAATCGCCTCTTCAAGTTGGTGTGGTTTTTGTTCAGTATTCAATAACCAATCAATACTTGCTTCAAAATCTTGGAAAGTTTCTGCTAAACGTGGATCACGATAACTATAGAATCTAAATGCACAAGCATTGCCATCATAGCTTGCACCACCACCATAAGCGCCTCCTTTTTCACGGATTGCACTATGTAGGAAACCATTACGTAGATAACCCGCAAGCACCATTAACGGTGCTGCATCCGGATGAGAAACTTCAACTGCTGGATAAGCAGAAGCACAGAATTGGACATTGGATTGAATCAGCCATGCTTCATCATTTTGTGTTTGTTCAAAATTAACTTCAGTAAGACGCACTGGTTCACGATTCACTTCAAGTTTATCCCAAACATTTTGAATTTCTTCAATTAAACGTTCAGACTGCTGCTCTTCACAGACCAGTAGGAACTGTTTAGGCGCGAGTAACAACAAACGGTGAATATTTTGCAACTCTTGAATGAGGTGCGCATATGCTTGTTCATCTGTTTCAATGCTTTGAACAAGCTCGCTCAACCAATTAAGCGCACCTAAGCCAGTATTATTATAATCACGTAATGCCAATGCACTCATATTACGAGAAGCGATCTGCATGGCATAGCTATGTCCAGAACCAGACAAACGGGATGCCCAACGCGTCTTACGTTGTTGTAAGAGTTCAATAATACGGTCCTTTTCATCAAAACGCAGTTTCTCAAATGCCAATTTTAACAATTGAATCGTATCTAGTTTGTGGGCAAGCGATTTTGTTGTCAGCGTTAAAAATGCGCTAATTTTACCTTTATCATCAACTTTACTACGTAGAGATGCCCCCATACCAAGGCCACCACTTACTGCTGTTTGTAATTGCTGCAATTCCAAATAATTATATTGACCTGCACCGACCTCGCCCATGAGCACTGAGAGTAAGTTAAAGTAAGGTGATTTCACGACTTGGTCAGGAATTTGAATAATCACTTGTTGATAATAAATTCCGTTAGTACCCGCATGGTATAAGTTCAAGGGTGTATCTAAGTTATTAGAAATGATTTCTCGCAATTGACCTTGAACGACTGGAAGCTCAGCAGGAATATCTTCTAAACCAACTTTCGGCAATAAATCTAAGTTATCAGGAGTCGCCTGTCTTTCATTTAATGCCTCAGTTTGGCGTACAATTTCAGCTTTTTCGGCATCTGTTAAGCGTGCGCCTATATCGGTTAAACGCTGTTTTTCTGCTTCAGCCTCTAATTTCGACTTATTCTCATCTGGTACAAGTGTCATCTGTACACGATGTGGATTATCAATCAAGTGGGTCTTGATCAGATTAGGCAACCACATCGGGTCTTTCAACTGCTCTTTCACTTGCTCAATGGTCGAATCTACGTCCCAAACATGTATTGGATCATTATGATGAATTGCACTGCTTAAACCATTGAGGATGAGGCTTAGTCCATAAGGCGTGCCATCTCCACCAATTTCTCGTTGGTGTAATTCAATTTGATGTAAAATCGCATCAACCAATGACTGATCTACTGGCTTCGAGGCAACCTCATTCAGCACATTCAACACACCGTTTTTGAATGTTTCTGCATGTTCAGGATTTGAACCTTGAATACCGCAGTAGAAAGTCATTTCATAGTTAGAATCATCAAGACCTAAAATTGGTCCTGTAGATTGAGCATAACCACACGTTTCTAAATAGTGACGTAATGGTGAAGCAGAATCTTCCAATAAGATCCCTTCAGCCAAACGTAAGCCTAAACGAAGTTGAATATCACTAGATTCAGGAAGTAACCATGCCAGTACATGGTAGGTTTTATCTTTCAAATCTTCAGCATCTACCGCGTAAGTCTCTGTCACCTCAATAGGTGCTTCTAGACGCTGTTCTGGTGTCGAATATAAGGTTTGACCTTTCTTAAACTTAGATAACGCTAAAGTTTCAAACTGCTCTTGTAACTCATAGGCAGATTGATTACCAAAAGTCATGAAAATAGCGTTACTTGGATGATAGTGTGACTTATAGAAACTGACTAACTCTTCGTAAGTTAAATCAGGAATATCCTTAGGATCACCACCTGAATTATAGTGATAAGTCGTTTTAGGGAATAAATGATGAGCAAGTTGGTGATATAACTGATCTGAAGGTGAACTCATTGCACCTTTCATTTCATTAAAAACCACACCTTTGTAAACAGGCTCACCATTCTCCAACTCAATTCGGATACCTTCTTGAGCGAAATCCAAAGGGTTTAAATTGGCTGCAAATGCTGCATCCAAATATACGGAAAGTAAGTTTTGGAAATCTTTTTTATTCTGTGTCGCAAATGGATAAGCTGTCCAATCGGCAGCTGTAAATGCGTTCATAAACGTATTTAGAGAGCGGCGGATCATCAAAAAGAATGGATCACGTACAGGAAATTTTTCAGAACCACATAATGCAGTATGCTCAAGAATGTGTGCTTCGCCTTTTGAATCCATCGGTTGCGTACGGAAAGCAACTAAAAAAACATTTTCATCATGTTCAGTTGCTAGATGAAAATGCACAGCGTCAGTTTCTTTATGACGGTATTCTGAAACTAATATATCGAGTGCGGCTACATGATGTTGACGTACCAACTGAAACGCGGGATGAACGGTGTTTTGAATGGTTTCAGTAACATCTACGGTCATGTGTGCTCCTTAATTTACATAAATTTTAACAAAGATCATTATACTGATAGTTCAATACAATTCATCATTTATACAACAAACTCCAACTATTTTCCGAGTAAAATAGTCAGATTAAAACTAAATCAATAAAACTATATCTGAATTAAATGATTCATTTCGATTAAATGTGGGTTAAAGCTTGAAAATCAAGCTATACGCTACTGAATTCAATCGCATTGGTGTAAAATCTTTTTCTTTTTTCGTGATGTGAATTTAGACATGGCTAAAGTTGACCTTTTTGCGATTGGCAATGCCCTCATTGACCAAGAATTCAAAGTATCTGATGAATTTCTTTTAGAGCAAAATTTGCAAAAAGGTACTATGCAGCTTACAGATGGGGAAACTCAAGCCCGTCTATTTCAAAACTTAAAAAATTCTCAAGAATATAAAGGTCAAGCTTCTGGGGGATCTGCAGCTAACTCAACAGTGGCTTTTAGTGCCTTAGGTGGTCAAGCGTTTTACGGATGCCGTGTCGGCAATGATGATCTTGGAGCGTTGTACTTAAAAGGTCTAAATGATTCAGGAATACAAACCTCTGAACGTTCGATCAGTGAAGGCGTAACTGGGACTTGCATGGTTTTGGTCAGTCCTGATTCAGAACGTACCATGCATACGTTCTTAGGTATTACAGCTGAACTCAGTAATGAACAAATTGATTTTGAAGCGCTAAAAACCGCTAAATGGTTATATATAGAGGGTTACCTTTCTACGAGTGATACAGCACGAGCTGCCGTAAAGCAAGCGCGTGCAATTGCGAAAGCAAATAATGTCAAAATTGCGTTAACACTCTCTGATCCTGCTATGGTGCAGTATGCGCGTACAGGCTTGGACGAATTATTAGATGATGGTGTAGATGTTCTATTCTGTAATGAACAAGAAGCATTGATGTATACACAAACTGATGACTTACAGCATGCTCTTGCTGCACTTAAAAAATTAAGCTCTACCGTCATTATTACGCTTGGAGCACACGGCGCTCTTGTAGCAACGGAATCAACTGAACTTCAAGTGAAAGGACGTAAAGTTGTTGCTTTAGACACGAACGGTGCTGGTGATGCTTTCTCTGGTGCATTTTTATATGCATTAAATGCTGGTAAAGATTTACAAACAGCGACCGAATTGGCTATTTTAATCTCAAGCCAAGTGGTTGCTCAATTTGGTCCACGTTTAGACGTAGCTGATTACGCTAAACTTCTTAAAGAATTTCAAATAGAAGTCGCATAAAATGAATAAAATTTGCATGACTGAAGACATTCCTGAAAGAGAATCTCGATCTTTTGAAACTGAAAATGGTGACAACATTTTCATTACGCAACGAGATGGTTGCTTCTATGCGTATCAAAATGTATGCCCACATTTGCAAGTTGAACTCGAGTTTCTTGAAAATCAATTCTTAGATCGTGATCAAGAGTTCATCGAATGCTCTACTCATGGTGCATTATTTGATGTAGAAACTGGTGTGTGCATTTCAGGCCCATGCCAAGGTGAATCTTTAGAAAAAGTCGAGATTAAAGTTCATTCTGATGGTGGAATTTACCTAGAATCTTAAGTCATGAGGTGAAGGACATGCTGGCATTTTTAATGGAAATTGATTTAATGCCATTTCATATGTGCGTGTTTGCATTGCTAATGCTCAGCATGGTTGAAACCTTAGGCTATTTTGTGGGATTAAGACCCAGTCAATTTATAAAAAAATTAACACCTTATTGGCTTATTCGCCTTCCTTTGCTTCAAGTTAAATTTTCCAAAGTTCTCATTCTTGTTTTTTTTCTGATCAATTTTAGTTTTGCTGGATATTTTCTTCAGCTCATTGTATTTGCAAGCCAGAAATCCTTTCTAGCTTGGTACTATGTTTTATTACCCGCTTTAATTATCGCAATCTTCTTTACGGTATTTATGATTCATTGTTTGGATCAAGTGATCAAACCCAAGTACAAATCAGAGCACTCAAATTTGCTTGGTCGACTAGCAACTGTTTCCAGTGGTAATGCACGACCTGGTTTCTCTGCTCAAGCACGCGTTCGCGATGAATTCGGTCAATTACATTATGTACAAGTTGAACCAGAGTTTGGGGAACTTGAATTTCAATCTCAAATCCTCCTGATCCGTGCAAAAAGATCTCATTTTATTGCTAAAAAAATAGCCAAAACAAATCAACTTTTCAATGTTGATCAGCATTAATGAGCTATTAACACACCCACTTCAATTATATGCATTTGATTTGAAAATATTTCATTCAAGGTATTTTGTGACGCCTATTAAATTTAAATCCAACCAACTCAACGATTATATAAAAATTAATAAAATCTTTATAACCAACCATTTTAATCAGATTTAAAACCAACTAATTCAATAAACTTTAAAACAATAATCCTATTATTTCAGTTGGAATTAAAATATTAATACCAAGTATTTTAGTCTATTTTATTTTTTAATATAACTATTTTAGTTGGATTTAATTTTGTTAAAAATATAAATTATAAATAACTGTTTTAGTTGTATTTTTTATATTAAAAATATTTATGACTATAAAGTATTTATTTTAAATAAAAAAAAGATAATAATAATTACAATAGATTCAAATAATGAATTTAAATATGATGATTAAACCTTCAAGTTTAAATAAAAATTTAATCAAAGAGATTACTTTAATTCTCATTATCAAAGTAATCATTCTTATCTTGATTAAAAATATCTGGTTTGATGCACCTACCATTCCCAAAAACTTTGACCATCAAGTCGCTGAACGAATTACGGGCAGCGAACTTAAAATGAAGGAGACACGTTGATGATTTCTGAAAGCGTGGTCGATCTATCGCGGTTTCAATTTGCAATGACCGCAATGTATCACTTTATATTTGTACCCCTCACTCTAGGTTTGGCATTTATCCTTGCCATCATGGAAACCACCTATGTCATTACAGGCAAAGAGATTTACCGAGACATGACCAAGTTTTGGGGTAAGTTATTCGGGATCAACTTTGCTTTAGGGGTAACCACTGGACTAACGATGGAATTCCAGTTTGGTACAAACTGGGCTTACTACTCACATTATGTAGGTGACATTTTCGGAGCGCCATTAGCAATCGAAGGATTAATGGCCTTCTTTTTAGAATCTACTTTTATTGGTTTATTCTTTTTCGGCTGGGAACGTCTTTCTAAAGTCCAACATTTATGTGTGACATGGTTAGTGGCTTTAGGCTCTAATATGTCAGCACTTTGGATCTTGGTTGCAAATGGTTGGATGCAAAACCCTGTCGGGGCCGCATTTAACTATGAAACCATGCGAATGGAGCTGGTAGATTTTGCCGCACTAATCTTTAACCCAGTGGCACAAGTTAAATTTGTCCATACTGTTTCTGCGGGTTATGTGACTGGTGCAATTTTTGTATTGGCAATTTCAAGTTATTACCTACTTAAAAAACGTGATTTGGCCTTTGCCCGTCGTTCATTTGCCATTGCTGCTATTTTCGGTCTTGCTTCGACATTGTCCGTAATTTTACTGGGTGATGAATCAGGATATGAATTAGGTGATGTGCAAAAAACTAAACTCGCTGCAATTGAAGCAGAATGGGATACACATCCAGCACCAGCTGCATTCACATTATTTGGTATCCCCAATCCTGAGACGCAAACAACAGACTATGCTGTGAAAATTCCATATGTCATGGGTTTAATCGCGACTCGCTCTACAACTGAACAAGTCACAGGGATCAAAGATTTAATCGCACAACATGAGCAACGTATCCGTAATGGTATGGTCGCTTATGCACAGCTTGAACAACTTCGCGCTGGAGATCAATCACCAGAACTCAAAGCCGCATTTGACGAGACTCAAAAAGATTTAGGTTATGGTCTATTGTTGAAGAAATACACACCAACTGTAGTTGATGCTACTGAACAACAAATTAAGTCTGCAGCTTTAGATACTATCCCTCATGTTCCAAGTTTATTTTGGGCATTTAGAGCGATGGTGGCGTCAGGTTTCTTAATGCTCTTGTTGTTCATTCTTGCAACGTATGCCGTCATGAAACGTAATGCTGAAAATAAAACTTGGTTGCTCAAGTTTGCACTGATCGCCCTTCCACTTCCATGGATTGCAGCTCAAACAGGTTGGTACGTTGCTGAAGTTGGTCGTCAACCATGGACTATTGGTGAAGTTTTACCAACACACCTATCTGCATCAAGTATTAGTT
Organism: Acinetobacter sp. YH12239; assembly: GCF_013417635.1. NCBI lineage: Bacteria > Pseudomonadati > Pseudomonadota > Gammaproteobacteria > Moraxellales > Moraxellaceae > Acinetobacter > Acinetobacter sp. YH12239. The sequence continues at coordinate 31,789 of NZ_VPDP01000014.1, forward strand.
CAGCGGATGTATGGGGTTCAATTTTAGCACTCGCTGCTTTCTATACAGTGCTGCTCATCATAGAAATGTATTTAATGATCAAGTTCTCAAGACTAGGACCAAGCTCTTTACATACTGGTAAGTATCATTTCGAAAAACTAGCAGCAGCCAATAAGTCAACTGAGGAGATTTAACATGATTGAATATGAACTTCTCAAAATCATTTGGTGGGTATTGGTCGGCGTCCTCCTTATTGGATTCGCATTGACTGATGGATTTGATATGGGCTCTATGGCACTGATGCCTTTCGTTGGAAAGGACGACGAAGAGCGTCGCGCTGCAATCAACACGATTGCACCACATTGGGATGGAAACCAAGTTTGGTTTATCACGGCGGGTGGTGCACTTTTCGCAGCTTGGCCAATGGTATATGCAACAGCTTTCTCGGGTATGTACTGGGCGCTGTTACTCGTATTATTTGCTTTATTCCTTAGACCTGTTGGTTTTGACTATCGCTCTAAGCTCGAAAATACTAAATGGCGTAATGCTTGGGATTGGGGCTTATGTATTGGCGGTGCAGTACCAGCACTCGTTTTTGGTGTTGCTTTTGGCAATATGTTCCTTGGTGTACCCTTTACACTTGATGAAACTGTTCGTTCAACTTACACAGGAAGCTTCTTTGCTCTTTTAAATCCATTTGCCTTGGTCTGTGGATTGGTCAGTTTGACGATGCTTGCTGCGCATGGTGGTGCATGGTTAATGCTACGCACTGAAGGTGCATTAAGAACACGCTCTGCTCAAGCTACACGATATATGGGTATTCTTTTTCTCATCTGTTTTCTTGGTGCTGGTGCTTGGTTGTATTTCGGCAATATCGAAGGCTATACGCTTGTAACCCCTTATGATACGAGTGGTGTAGCTAATCCACTTGCTAAAGAAGTACTTACTGATGCCAATCATGGCTGGATGAACAATTATTCTATTTATCCAATCACAATATTAGCACCGGTAATGGCGATTATCGGAGGAATAATTGTGGTTTTAGCATCGTCTAAAAATAAAGCGGGACTTAGTTTTCTGGGTACATCGTTCGCTGTGATTGGCACAATTCTCACTGCTGGTTTTGCCCTATTCCCATTCCTGATGCCATCTAGTATTCATCCAAACATTAGCTTGACGATGTGGGATGCAGTATCTAGCCAAATGACGCTTTCAGTAATGACTGTTGCTGCGTGTATTTTTGTTCCACTGATCTTGGCATACACCACTTGGTGTTACTACAAAATGTGGGGTGTGATCACCAAGAAACATATTCAAGACCACACACATAGTCTGTATTAAAACTGAATCACTGTTAGGAGAAAATTATGTGGTACTTTGCATGGATTCTAGGTGTGTTAATGGCATGTTTCGCGAGTGTACTTGCAGCCATTTACATGGAACAACATCAAGACTTAGACGGTGAATGAAATGAGTGAGCTTGCAATGTCGAATTATGAAAAACGTAAATACTCATTCGCAATGATCATTTCATTTCTGATGGCATTGCCTCTCGCTACCATATTACTCATCCACCCAAGTCTGATGTTGGATGCAAGTGGTAATTACAGTCATCGTGCCATGATGCTGATTATGGTAGGAATATCTGGTGGATTTATCCATGGCGTAGGGTTTATACCACGTTATTGGATATGGAAGTATTTATTTAGTCCATTTGTAGCATGGCCATTGATGATTTATGGTTACTATACTTGGCTGTTCACTTAATTCATAAAAAAGCCCTCTATGAGGGCTTTTTTTTATCTGTTTATGAAATATTAAATGATTTTATTGCGTTGCAAGCCAAGTCATAAATTTTTGACGTTCCTGCTTTGAAGAATTTTTCCATACTTCAATCAACGTCTGACCATCATGAGTATTTGAATTTGTATTTTTAATGTCTGCTTGTTCCACTGTTTGAGTATTTATTGATGATGAACTTGACTTGGTCATTGGGCTAGCTTGTGGCTCATTATGCAATATCTGATTGATCGTACCGCCTAGCAAACTTTGCGAGGTCATTTGAACAATCAGATTATTCGAAATGAGTTGATTATTTTGATTATAAATTGCCAATTGAGGATTTTTGGCGAATGTTTTTGCTTGGTCCAAATCTCGTGGTGGATGACTTAAATCCAATTTGTATGACTTATTATCCTCTAGGGTTGGCAATTTCAAAGTAAGAATATCCGACTTTACGATCTCATGATTATTTAAAGGTAGTTCAAAGTATTGATTATATCGAACATTCACCAAAGGTTGATTCGCATCAATTTGGTATTGTTTTTTTGATTTAAATAGTCCTGATTTAACCTCTTGATTATTCACTGAAATTACGACCAGTTCCTCTGGAACCACCAAGGTCGCCGCTGCAAAAATTTGACTGCTCAACCCCGTAAATATCAATGCAGAAGCAATTTTTAATTTCATAAATAACTCAATATTAGATTGTTAGATATGACTACTATGCTACCAAGCGATGACAATTTAATGACAGAACTCGTCATAAAAAAAGGCACCGAAGTGCCTTTATATGATTTGGATTAATTAAAAGTTTTAAAACGAATTTCGTCATCAATAAACGTTTTATCTCCTGCAGGCGCTTCGATTGAACCGAGCACAAGCTGAGCACGAAGTTTCCAAGAAGCTGGAATTTCAAATGTTGAAGCCACTTCTTCATCCACAATTGGATTGTAATGTTGTAATGATGCTCCAATATTTTTTTCTGACAATGCAGTCCAAACCGCAAATTGAGCAATAGCTGTTGAATGTTCAGACCAGATTGGGAAATTCTCAGCATAAAGTGGGAATTGCTCTTGTAAACCTTTCACCGTATCTTGATCTTCATAAAACAATACAGTTGCATGACCCGCTTTAAAGCTATTGATCTTATTTTGAGTTCCCTCAAATGCTTCTGCAGGAACAATTTTACGTAAAGTTTCTAAAACGATATTCCAAAATTTGTCATGTGACTCACCAAAAAGTGTTACAACACGTGATGTCTGTGAGTTAAATGACGATGGACTTTGACGTACCGCTTCTTTAATGGTTTCTTCAATCTGAGTATTGTCTAAAGAAACATTCTTACCAATTGAATAGATGGTACGGCGATTTTTAATTTGATTTAGAAAAGACATAACTTATTCCTTATTTTTAACATTCATTGTGTGCTAACGATGATGCTATCTTATTCATATTACGAAACCTTTTCAGCCTTATCTTTATAACAAAGTGTTCTATTTTTGGAACAAATTGCGTATTTAATGTATTGAGTCAAAAGATTCGGCTTTCTCATATTTGATTAACTTTATGAATTTTAGGTATTTATAAAAAAAGCTCCGTATAAGGAGCTTTTTAAATTAACCCAAGAATAATTATTTTTCGTTATCGAATAATGCAGCGACAAATGATTTTGCTGAGAACGGTCTCAAATCATCAATCTTTTCACCTACACCAATAAATCGGATTGGCACATGTGTACGGCTCGCAATGTTAAATAGCACACCACCCTTTGCAGTACCATCCAATTTGGTAATAGTAAGACCCGTTAAACCTACAGCTTCATCAAACATTTCAACTTGGTTAATCGCGTTCTGTCCTGTGCCAGCATCCACAACAAGCATCACTTCGTGCGGTGCAGTCGCATCAATTTTCTGCATAACACGTTTTACTTTTTTGAGCTCTTCCATCAAGTGACCTTTGTTATGCAAACGTCCTGCGGTATCTGCAATCAATACATCGATCCCTTTCGCTCGTGCACTTTCAAAAGCATCAAAAATTACAGAAGCACTGTCTGCACCATGACCTTGTGCAACGACATGAATATCGTTACGTTCACCCCAAATTTGTAGCTGTTCAGTCGCCGCAGCACGGAAAGTATCGCCTGCCGCGAGCATGACTTTTTTACCTTCACCTTGCAATCGTTTTGCGAGTTTACCAATCGTGGTTGTCTTACCTACACCATTTACACCTACAACCAAAATCACATAGGGATTTTTATTCGGATCGATATGTAACGGTTTGACACGTGGTGCTAATAAAGCAACTAATTCTTCTTGAAGAGCTTTATAGAGAGAATGAGAGTAGATCAAATCGCCACGCGCAGTTCTTTCAGTCAAATTGGCAATAATTGTTTTCGTCGCCTCTACCCCGATATCTGCGACTAATAATTGCTCTTCAACTTCTTCGAGCAGCTCATCATCAATCTCTTTACCACCGACTAGAATATTCATCATTCCATCAGCTAAATTTTTACGAGATTTTGATAAGCCTTCTTTCATACGACTGAAGAAACCACCTTTCGGTTTTGTTTCTTCAACGGCCGGCACCGTTTCCAGCTTTTCTACTTCATTGTTTTCGATAATAGGCACATTAACGGCCGGGAGGCTCGGTAAGGTGACATCGTCATCACCAATATCCGCATCAATCAAGAATTTATTTTGCTGTTCTTGCATGCCGATTCCTTGAAAAGCATTGCGATTAAAAGAATGGAGTTTAGCATAGATTGCTTTAAATTCACGATCTGCAATTACTTTTAAAACGATCAACCAAATTGCAACAGTTCAATCTTGAATAAATATACGACATCATCAAGAATAATTTTAAAGTCATTATTCGGATTAATTGTGTCTCTCAGCCGGCTCAAATTCTCTCTGCAACTCATTTTCAAACAGACAATCATCATTGCTGCGATTACATCAGCACCGATGATGACATTTGCAAATCAGCAAACTGCTCAACTCTCTCGAAACACCGTCGAAACAACACTGGGTAATGGTTTAAGAGTCATTATTAGAGAAGATCACCGCGCACCTGTAGTAATTAGCCAAATTTGGTATGCCGTCGGCAGTAGTGACGAGTCAGGGAATTTACTCGGCATTTCACACGTTCTAGAACATATGATGTTCAAAGGCACTAAAAAAGTACCGAATGATGAATTCACACGCCTTAGTCGAATTTATGGTGGTAGTGTGAATGCATTCACATCCACAAATTACACCAATTACTATCAATTCTATCCTAAAAAATATCTTCCACTGGCATTAGAGTTAGAAGCAGATCGAATGCAAAATTTAGTTCTGCGCCAAGAAGATTTCGAACCCGAAATTAAAGTCGTAATGGCTGAACGACGGCAACGAACAGAGGACAATCCTCGCAACCTTGCTTTTGAAAGATTTAAATGGATTGCATACCCAACCAGTCATTATCGCCAACCAGTGATTGGCTTAATGAAAAATCTGAATAACATTCAATTGAATGATTTAAAACAATGGTACGAAACTTGGTACGCGCCGAATAATGCAACATTGGTCATTATTGGGGATGTAGATCCTGAACAAACCATTCGAGAAGTCAAAAAATATTTTAATAAGATTCCAAAAAAATCCGTTCCTGAACGAAATGATGTGCTTGAATTTTCAAGAATTGGATATCGCTTCATGGAGCAATATCAGGCTGTACATGTACCCAACTTGTTTATGTCTTGGAATGTCAATTCCATTAAAACAGCAAAAAACCCTCAAGACGCCTACGCTTTAACCATTATTCAAAATCTATTGGACGGTGGAATTTCAGCACGTCTACAAGAGAGACTGATCCGAGATAAACGAATTCTGACCTCAATTAATGTGAGTTATGATCCATATAATCGTGGGGATAGCCTATTTTTAATCTCTGCCATACCTGCTGAGGGTATCAGTCTTGAGCAAGCGCAAAAACGCATACAGCAGGAACTAGATTTATTCAAATCAGAATTAGTCAATGAAAAAGAACTCAATCGGGTCAAGGCGAATTTCATTTCCAATTTAGTGTATAGCCAAGATGATATTATTGGGCAAGCTCGACTCATTGGTTTGCTCAGCATCAATGATCTAGACTATCGCATGATTGATCAACTCCCTGAGTACTTCGATAAAGTCACACCGCACGATTTACAACGCATTGCCAATATTTATTTTAATCGTGACAATTTAAGCGTTTTACATCTTTATCCTGAACAGAAAAACAATAACTAGGCGTTTTATGAATTATTTATCTTCTCTATTTTTAACGAGTGTCTTGTGTAGTGCCATATTAAGTTCACTGTCGCATGCGGAGGAACTTATAGAAGCTGAACCGATTGAACAAATCATCGAAGAAGATCCCAGTGGTCTAAGCTCGATTAAAAACTTATTAAGCTTAAAAGAGATCACAAAATCTTCCCAAAATTATAAAGCGCCTTTTGTTCAAGAACTTAAAAACTCTTTGAATGTACGAACCTTATTTGTCGAAACGAATGATCTTCCGATGGTCGACATTCAAATTACATTCAATGCTGGTTCTGCACGAGATGAAGTCATTGGTCAAGGACTTTACGGTATATCCAATATGGCAGCTCGCCTTATGCTTGAAGGAACAGATCAGCTCAGTGCAAAACAGATTACCACCACATTTGAGGGATTAGGCGCCAAATATTCTTTCAACGCCTATCGTGATATGTTTGTTGTTCGACTAAGAGTGTTAAATGATCCTGAAAAATTTGACCCTGCACTGAACTTACTACTGCATTTAATCAAGCATGCCACCTTTAAACAATCAGGCATTAATCTCGCGCTCAGTAATACTCAAATTGGGCAAAAACAACTTCAAGAGAATCCATCCAGACTAATGTCAATACAACTGTACCGTATGCTGTATGCGGATCATCCATATGCTCAACCAACAGCTGGGACAGTCGGTAGTTTAAAAAAGATTACGCCTGAATTACTCAAAGAATTTAGAGATCGATTGCTTGTCGCTCAAAATTCCAATATAGCAATTACAGGACAACTCACTCAAGATCAAGCTCAACAGATCTCGGAACTGATCAGTATCAATTTACCACAAGGGCAAAGGCAGCCTGACCTTCCAACTCCCGTCAGTGAATCAGGTTTTAAAATTTCAGTACTAAAACGCGAAAGCCTACAGGCACATGCATTATTGGGTCATTTATCTTTAGAGCGAACACATCCAGATCGTGCCGCTTTGGAAGTTGCCAACAGAATGTTTGGTGGTGGGAGTTTTAATTCAATCTTATCAAAAGAGTTACGAATTAAACGAGGACTCACCTATAGCGCATCGAGTACGCTGACTACACCACAGGTACCTGGCGTTTTTAATTTTGGATATGCGACACAACAAGACCAATTGCTCGAAAGCTTAAAGCTCGCACATCAAGTATTCATTGACTTCAAAAAACAGCCTATTACTGACTCTTTACTTAAAGAAAATAAAGAAAGTATTCTTCGGTCTTTTCCGATGACCTTAAATAGCAATGCAAATATTAATGCCCAAATCGCATCGATTGGTTTTTACAGACTTAATTCCAATTATCTAAATGAGTATCAGGAGCAGATTCGAAAATTAACTCGCCAAGATATTCAAAATGCAATACAAAAACATTTACACCCCGATCAAATGACTGTTATTGCTGTCTCTGACCGTGTCACTGCCAAGGAGATCGAAGAAATACTGAATCAAAATCTTGGGCTCAATCTGAATAAGATTGAAAACTAATCCAACTTTTCAATCCCTGGATAAATTTTTATATGAGCATTCTCGATACGATAAGCATTCAGCAAACGATAAAATTCAATATTTTTAATCTTAGGTTTGGCAAGTAATAAATTTGCCATTTCATGCGTTCGCTCTAAACGATTTTGAGCCGCGAGCGCTTGAACTTGTTCAAAGTGGGATGAATTAATTGGACGATTCAGTGCAATACTAGAGACAATAAGAATAAAAAGTACAATGCCTATGATGAAAGCATTTTGAATCTGCTCAATATTTAATTGTGAGAAAAGATCAGACGAAATTTTTTTTAAATGGAGCATGTACAACCTCGGATTAGCTTAAGTGTAATCCGAGATGCTTTAAAAATATAGTGTTAACGTTGATTTAAACAAGAACCATTATGCAAAAAATGGCGCTTATTCACCTTTAAGATACAACATTCTGAACAACACCAAAATATAAGATAGCAGCGATCAACGCGAGTACGATAAAAATAGTGAAAACACTTAAACCACCTTCAGCATCATCAGGGTGTTCTTCGTCAATGACGGCGATACGTTTTAATTCGCCGTCATAGTAGCGATAAAATTCAGCTTTTGCTGCAGGATCAAGCGTCTGCGTATAATCATGCACACGTTTACGCTGCTCTAAACAGTAGTGACCTAAATGGATTTCTTGATGAAAAATTGCTTCATCAAGTTGTTTTTTATGATGATGTGCAAGCGCAATAATATCGGATGGCTCTGGTGGATTGCCAAATGTGAAACCATCAATGGTATTAGTCATAAGTCATTCTCCTTTATAGTTATTTACAGTTTTATCATAAACCCAATATAAAATGATTAAAGTTTAATCATGTAAGTATTTTTTAAAAGATTTATCTTGAAAATTTATTTGACAATTAACACAAATTGTAATATTAGTTTAATATTACTTTGTTATATTCCATTTTGACCTAATTTAGGTCTTTATAACTGTAGTACTAATCATAATTAGAATAAGGAGTTTTATATGATTAAACAATTCTCTCAACAAGACCTCGAACATATGTATTCGAATGCTGTAAATACCATTCAATTTGAAATGAATTTTACAGACGCAGTTTCAGAACTTGAGAATGCAGCACGTGCGGGTCACGGTAAAGCAGCGATGTTTCTAGCTGAACTCTATCTTCAAGGTTTCCGTGTAGAACGTGATTCTTTGAAAGCACAGTATTGGCAAAACATGGCCACAATGCAAGCATAAATAAACGTCACATTCGTGGCGTTTTTTTTAGCTTTTTCATTACATATTTGCTTACCAAACTTTAAATTAATGCAACTAAACTTTAAGAAAAAAACATTAGACTGAACTTATCATCATTGGTAATGAATCATTGAACGATCATGAACACCTTTGTACAGTTGCAACCAAATTCAAAGCATTTTTTACTCAAAGTTAATATCCTTAAAACCATGATGTATTGTGGAGTACTGTGGGGACTGTACAATCCAGAACATCAAGGTTGGGCCATTCGATCAATCAATCAAGAATACATATTCCCCTTCTGGCTCAATTCAGTGCAGGCTTTACATTATGCAAAAATTCACTGGCCGCACTATCAGCCTCGAAAAATAACGCCTGATGATTTTAAAAATTCGCTACTCCCAACCCTAACGCGATTAAAAGTCACACCTGCCCTGTGCAATCATCGAGATCGCCACTTTAAGCTCACTATTCCATACATGCAGATGCTATTTTTTCAGAATCATTTAAGCCCTTCTATTTAGCAGAAAATTCCACTAAAACGATTGTAAAGATTTTAGATTTCAGTTATTAACTTATACATGGATGAATAACCAATAAGAGGAAACTTTATGACAACAGTAGCTCAAGTCCTACAAAATAAAAACAATTCAGAAATCTCTACCATCACACCTGATGCTACGGTTTTAGAAGCAATCACACTAATGGCAACAAAAGGTATTGGTGCCGTTGTTGTCGTACAGGATGAAAGACTTGTTGGAATTTTATCTGAACGGGATTACACTCGTAAAATTGCACTTATGCAACGTACATCTGACTTAACTACAGTCTCAGAAATTATGACTGGTACGGTTTTATCTGTAAGTAAAAGCAACACCGTAGATGAGTGTTTAGATTTAATGACAGAACGTCATATTCGCCATCTGCCAGTATTAGAAGACGATAGACTCGTCGGAATTGTATCTATTGGTGACTTAGTTAAAGCCGCGATGGAAGACCAAAAAGTGTTGATTGAACAACTTCAACAGTATATTTCAGGATAAAGCTAAGCTCCCATCTCGGGGGCTTTTTTGATAATTCAATCATGATCTCAATTTTGAACAATAGATTGAAATTGGTCATCTTTTACAATGATTTTCTTTTATTGAGTCATTGAACTATTTAAACAGCATCAGTAAAGTCATTACATTATGGAATTTTTTGCCTAAGGACTGATGATGTATAAAAAGTTATTGTGTTACACCGCTTTATTTGTAACTGCTTCCACTTATGCATCTGAACTTGAACCAACGATAAAGAATCAAATAGAGCTGCTAAAAAAAGCAAAAACATATCAAAAAAAGACACTCATCACGCCTGCATGTAATACCTATGAAAAAGCCTACAAAATGGGATATTTAGGGGCTGATCAAGATATGAAAAATCCAAGAAAAAACAAAGAATTTGTTGAAGCCGCCCTGCAAACTTCTGCCTGTTATACAAATTTGAATTATTCAGAACAACCCCAAAAATGGCTCGAAGGTACTGTAACGCTATTTAAGTTAAAAAATTATTTTGCAGTCCCAAACTTAGATGGCCGACTCAAAGAAATTCAAGATGAAATGATGTCGATCGCAGAAGTGCTATATTTCAAAAAAAATGCTGACTATCGCAACCCCTCTTCTGAAGTAACCAATGCCTGTGCTGCATCTGAAATTGGCTTCAAGATTGGTTATTTAGGTGATCCTGATAAAGCTAAAGATCCTGCATTCAATGCAACATACGTACAACATGGTTTATTTCATGCCGCTTGCGTTTCTCTACTTCCATCCAAGGCTAAATCTGAGAATCCAGCATTTACGAGTTATTTGTCTTACGCAATTTTAAAAGAACTTGCCACCAAATATGACAGCAAAAAAGCACACGAACTAAGTGCACCAGCTGATGAAATTATGAAAACCATGGTTCAAGCTCAACAAGCTCAACAAGCTCAACAAGCTCAACAAGCTCAACAAGCGACTGAAACACTTGTTCAAGATCTTTCAATTGAAACGCCGCTCATTCCTATTGCAATTTCCTCCTTTGAAAATATTCTTACGCCTTTGAATGAAGAACCACCAGAAATGTAATTAAAAAAACCAGCCTAAGCTGGTTTTTTTATGTGTTAATTTAAACCTAATTTTTCTGCCACATAGTCCGAGTCTTTATCACCTCGACCTGATAAATTCACCACCACAATGGTATCTTTGGACAATTGTGGAGCTTCGCGTATCGCCCAAGCAACAGCATGTGAACTTTCTAATGCAGGCACAATCCCTTCAACTCGAGATAGAGTCATGAATGCATTCAGACACTCTTCATCAGTTGCTGTTGAGTACTCAACACGACCAATATCTTTTAAGAAACTGTGTTGAGGCCCCACACCAGGATAGTCTAATCCAGAAGCAATTGAATGCACAGGTAATGGCTCGCCATTTTCATCTTCCAGCACATAACACGCCATACCATGAAGTTGACTTGGTTTACCTAAAGTTAATGTTGCCGAATGTTGATCAGTATCTAAACCATGTCCTGCTGGTTCAACACCAATTAATTTCACACTATCATCATTAAGGAATGCACTGAATGCTCCCATTGCATTTGAGCCACCGCCAACACAAGCAACAATATAATCAGGATATTTGTTAAATCTGTCTTGTGATTGAACTTTAATTTCATCACCGATAATTGCTTGGAAATCACGCACCATTTTAGGAAATGGATGTGGACCAACGACTGATCCGATGGCATAAATAAAGCTATCAGGGTCTTTCAAATACTCTTCGAAAGCACTATCAACAGCATCTTTTAATGTTGCTGTTCCACGAGTGACTGAAATTAGATTCGCACCCAAAATTTTCATTTTCACGACATTTGGATGTTCTTTTTCAATATCAACTTGACCCATATGAATTTCACACGGGATACCAACCAAGGCACAAGCGGTGGCTAATGCGACACCATGTTGACCTGCCCCAGTTTCAGCAATGACTTTTTTCTTGCCCATGTATTTAGCAAGTAAAGCTTCACCCAAACAATGGTTAATTTTATGCGCACCTGTATGGTTCAAATCTTCACGCTTCAGATAAATTTGAGCACCGCCCAATTGTTCTGAAAGTCGTTTGGCATGAAATAAAGGACTTGGACGACCTACATAATGCGCAAACAGCTCTGAAAGCTCATTTTGAAATTCAGGTGTTTTACGAATTTCTTCATAAGCAACATTGATTTGATCCATTGCTGCTTTTAAATGAGGTGGAATGAATTGACCACCATATTCACCAAAAAAACCTTCTTCATTTGGCAATGCCACACCATTGATTTGATAGCTCATATCAAGATCCTTTAGATGAATATAATTTAAAAAAGTTAGCGCGAGAGGAATTTAGTCATATCTTCAATGCCTTTTAAAGTCATTGGATACATATGATCTTCAAATATTTCTTTGATCATTCCTATCGTTTGAGTGTAATGCCAGTAATTCTCAGTTTCAGGATTCAACCAAGCCGTCTTTTCATAATGCTGGCGCAAACGACGCAACCAAATTTCCCCCGACTCTTCATTCATGTATTCGACAGAACCACCAGCAGATTTTAATTCGTATGGCGCCATACTTGCATCACCAACAACAATCACTCGATAATCTTTACCATAGGTATTAAATAAATCTAAGGTATTCATTTTTGTCGAAGTACGGCGATGATTGTCTTTCCACACGTAATCATAAAGACAGTTATGGAAATAGAAATATTCTAAAGTCTTAAATTCTGTTTTGGCTGCACTAAACAGTTTTTCACATTGTGCAATATAGGCATCCATTGAACCGCCTACATCGAACAACATCAAAACTTTAATTCGATTACGACGCTCTGGCACCATCTGTACATCAAGAATTCCCTGCTTAGCCGTTTCGCGAATCGTTTGATCTATATCGAGCTCTTCTTCAGCACCTTGACGCGCAAATTTTCTAAGACGACGCAACGCCATTTGCATATGACGTGTTCCCAGAATTTGATCATCATCAAGATTTTGGTATTTACGTTGTTCCCACACTTTCACCGCAGATTTTTTACGTCCCGGCCCTCCAATTCTCACCCCCTCTGGGTGATCACCAAAAGCTCCAAACGGTGAAGTGCCACCAGTGCCAATCATACGATTACCACCTTGGTGTTTTTTATGTTGCTCACGCAAACGCTCTTCCAGCATTTTCATAAGCTCTTCTAAAGAACCTGCTCTTTGTAGTGCTTCACGTTGCTCTGGTGTTAAGTGTTTTTCAAGGAGTTCTAAATCAAACCATTCTTTAGGAAGTTGATTAACTTTACTGAGCAAATCATCCACATCAAAGGTTTGAATGCCCTGAAAATAATCCTTCATAGCACGATCATACTTATCGAAGTAACGCTCATCCTTGACCATGACTGTCTTCACAAGCTGATAAAAATCATCTTGATCTGCAAAAACCAAACCTAGACTAATTGCTTGATTCAGATCAATCAGCTCGCGCGTCGTTACGGGAATTCCGTATTTTCGCAAGGTGTAAAACAGTCTTACGAACATAGTATCACCTATCGACGAGTCATAAATGCGAGGCGCTCAAGTAGCTGCACATCTTGCTCATTTTTGATGAGCGCACCATACAGCGGTGGAATTGCTTTTGACTTATCATGGTTTCTTAAAATATCTTCAGGCATATCATCAGCCATCAATAAGCTTAACCAATCAATTAATTCAGAAGTTGAAGGTGGCTTCTTAAGACCAGGTATTTGGCGAAGCTTAAAGAAGACCTGAAGTGCCTCACTGACCAATGTCGTTGAAATTCTTGGAAAATGTACTGCAATAATTTCACGCATGGTCTGTTCATCTGGAAATTCAATATAATGAAAGAAACAACGGCGTAAAAAAGCATCAGGAAGTTCTTTTTCATTATTTGAAGTGATGATCACAATTGGACGCTGTGTTGCAGTAATTGTTTCACCAGTTTCATAAACAAAGAATGACATTTTGTCTAGTTCATGAAGCAAATCATTTGGGAATTCGATATCTGCTTTATCAATTTCATCAATTAATAAAACGCAACGTTCTTCAGAGGTAAATGCTTCCCACAATTTACCTGGTTTAATATAGTTTTTAATATCATAAACACGCTCATCGCCCAATTGACTATCGCGCAATCTTGAAACGGCATCGTATTCATAAAGACCTTGTTGGGCCTTCGTCGTTGATTTGATATGCCAAGTAATCAGTTTTAAACCCAGACTTTCAGCAACTTGTTCAGCCAATAATGTTTTACCTGTACCTGGCTCACCCTTCACTAAAAGAGGCTTTTGCAACGCTCGAGCGGCCTTCACAGCAAGCTTGAGACTATCTGTAGCGATATATTGATCTGTACCCGTAAATTGATGTGCATCAACAGACATAATGAAACCTTATTTTTTTATTTGGATAATTAAAGTGGTGGTGTCTTCACTGACGATGTGTGTCTTAGATTCTTTTGTTTAGAAGCGTACTTAGACCAAAAATAACCTGCCAATAACCCTAAAGCAATAACAAAGGCAATCAATGAGAAATTGGACCAGATCAACGGTGAATCTTTTGTTAAAACCCCAAAGATCAAACCAAAAGTTGCAGGTGCTAAGGCGGAATTAGGACCTTCAGAAATCGTTGGTGTTGCCAAAATAGCAAACACAAAAATCCAAGTCACTCCACCTAAAGGTGAAGGTAGGCGTTTCGCTATGCCATACCAACACCACAGAATAATCAAAGTTCCGAGAATATAGACGGTAATTGCAATGTTATATTCTGGAATTGAATCCAACATTGAAACAAACTGATCCCATCCTCCAACTTGATTATCACGCACCGCGTAGTCCCTCTGGCTCTACCGCATTAGGATTGATCAATCCTTCAGGCGGCAATTGTAAAAAGAATCCTTTCGTCTGAATTGAATCCATCACATGTAAAACATTTGCACGTGCTAATTTGCGCTCTGCATGTAATTCCAGTGACATCACAAATGTCGCTCGGCCAAATGCATTTTTCATTGCATCAGATAATACTGATAACGGATCAACAGCTTCTTGGTTTTCCGCTTGTTCAGGACGCGCAACGTAAATATACATTTCGTCTTTCTTACTAGATTTGTAGATTTCACACCACATGATTCAAACAACACCTTTTAAACTCAAAGCAAAGCATACATCAAAAAAAACGGCGAAACATTAGCGTTTGTTAACGCATCAGTCTAGTTTAGGATGACTGGTAATTCTTTAATCAAATTTTGAGAGAAGTCATTCATTGACTTTCATTTGCATACTCAAATATTGTGCATCTTTATGAAGCAACTCAATTAATGGCTTCGTCAGTAAATCATAACGCCAACCGAGTAAATATTGAGGTAAATCTTGCTCATCGCCATGAAAAACCACATGCTGATATAAAGCCCCGAGCCATTTTTTTCGCATTAACACTTCTTTAGGAATCACCAATTCCTCTGCAAGATTACCAATCATGTTATCAACATCATGGGTAATATCTTTGGATGAATGTTTAATTGGTCGAGCAATTCGTAATGGCCATTCTTCCATTGGGGGCAGCAACGCAATAATATCCAAAATCGTTTTACCGTGCTCACGAACCACATTCGGACGAATATTTTTAACTTGGGATAATTGGAAGGTATTTTTTGGATTTTTTTCCACCAAATCAATCATAGTGGCATTTTTCAGAATAAAGCTTCGAGGCTGATTTAAAGCCTTCACCATTTCTTCACGCCAAACACTGAGCAATTGTAGCTGCATTAACTGCTTTCGAGAGTGTCTATAATTTCCGACATCTTCGTATAGTTTCTCTTTCGGCGTTTCTGTCGCAATCTCAAGCGTGAGGCTCTTACAGTCCTCTAGCACATACTGATAATGCCCTTTTTTCTCTAATTCATTTTTTAGTGCATCGGCTAAATTCATAATATATAAGACATCATTCGCTGCGTATGCTTTTTGCTCTTCAGTTAAAGGACGTGCAAGCCAATCTGAACGTGTTTGATCTTTATCAATTTCTATATTTAAAATTTCTTTGAGAGCATTTTGATAACTGACCTGTAATCCGTGTCCGAGAAAAGACAAAGCCACCTGAGTATCAAATACATTATTAAGATGATTGCCTTTTGAATAATGGTAAATCAGATCAATATCTTCACCACAAGCATGGAAAATATTTTGCTTTGCAGCAAAAACTTTAGGCCAGAAACTCGAAAAATCTAGACGTGTACCGTCTAATAAAAACACCTGATCTGCGACATTGATTTGCAAGACACCCAATTTTGGCCATAGTGTATCAACTTTGATAAATTCAGTATCTAAACCATAAACATCTTGTTGACTCATTAGTGTCAAAACATGCTCGAGTTCTTTTTGCTCTTGGATAAATTGAAACATCATAAAAAACAATGTGCTAGATTGGTATCGAAATGTATTTTAGCTTAAATTATCAATTTTAAATATAAATTTTCAATTAAAGCGTCAAGCAAATCTATGTATACGCTGTAAATAGTTATAAAACATGAAAAATTTAATATTTTTTTCGACTAAAAAACAATTCAGAGAAGTGATATTTCTCTAATCAAAAAAATAAGCACAATTTGTGCTTATTTCATTTGCATACGATTATGAACTGCTTGGCTTAAGGTGTGACTATCGACATACTCAAGCTCACCCCCTTGTGGTACACCTTGAGCAATACGTGTCATTTTGATATTCAAATGACGTGTAGCTTCTACCAGATAATGTGCCGTAGCCTGTCCTTCAACCGTTGCATTGGTAGCGAGAATAACCTCTGCTACCTGACCTTCAGCTAAGCGTTGAACTAATGCAGGTATGCCAACCTCTTCAGGCCCTATACCATCTAAAGGAGATAAATGCCCCCCCAATACATGATATTTGCCTCTGAAACTTCCACTTTGCTCAATAGCCATCACGTCTGCAGGAGATTCAACCACACAGAGCAAGGTATCATCTCGGTCTTGCGACAGACAAATGTCACACACCTCATTCTCGGTCAATGAGTGGCAAATAGAACATTCATGGATATGATCAGCGGCATCGCTAAGTGCTTCAGATAATGCCAAAGCACCTTGCTTATTCTTCATGATCAAATGCAACGCCATGCGCTGAGCCGACTTAGGCCCAACGCTTGGTAAAATTCGCAGTGCTTGGACGAGTTGGTCAAACCGTTCGCTGAACACTCGGCAATATCCTTAAAATAAACCTGACAAGCCAGG
Source organism: Acinetobacter sp. YH12239 (assembly GCF_013417635.1). NCBI lineage: Bacteria > Pseudomonadati > Pseudomonadota > Gammaproteobacteria > Moraxellales > Moraxellaceae > Acinetobacter > Acinetobacter sp. YH12239. Next base: position 48,872 of record NZ_VPDP01000014.1, read on the forward strand.
AGGTAATCCCATACCACTATTTGCAGACTTCATTGTTTCTTCTGAAATCGCTTCGGCTTGGCGTGCAGCGTCATTCATAGCAGCTGCAATCAAATCCTCAATCATATCTGGATCGTCTTGAAGCAATTCTGGATTGATTTCAATGCGTTTTACCACATTACGGCAAGTCATTGTCACTTTTACCAAACCACCACCAGCTTCAGCATGCACTTCTTTCTGTGCAAGCTCTTCTTTCGCTTTCTTGATGTTTGACTCTACTTCCTTTTGCATGCGCTGTGCTTGTTGCATAAGCATATTAATGTTCATTTGTATACTCCGAACAAATTTAAATTAGACTAAATCAAGACCACGTTGAATGTCTGCAATAATATCATCAACGTCTTCCAAACCTACTGAAAGACGAATTAAACCTTCTGCAATGCCAGCTGCAGCCTTCGCTTCATCAGACAATTTACCATGAGTAGTCGTTGCAGGATGAGTAATCGTTGATTTTGCATCCCCAAGATTCCCAGTAATAGAAATAAATTGAATGTGATCAATCACTTTCCAAGCAGCTTCTCGCCCACCTTTTACCACGAATGAAACGATACCACCAAAACCTTTTTGTTGCTGTTTAGCTAAATCATGACCTACATGATCCGCTAAGCCAGCAAAGAATACTTTCTCGATTTTATCGTGCTGATGAAGCCACTCAGCAATCTTTTGTGCACTTTCAGAATGAGCCTTCATACGTAGACGAAGCGTTTCCAAACCTTTTAGGAAAATCCAAGCATTGAACGGACTCATAGAAGGCCCAGTTGTACGAACGTAGCCAAAAACTTCTTCAAGTAATTGATGGCTACCTACGACAGCACCACCCAACGCACGACCTTGACCATCTAGATATTTTGTCGCTGAATAGACAACTAGATCCGCGCCCAATTTTAATGGTTGTTGTAGCACTGGCGTACAGAAACTATTATCAATTGCGAGTAAGGCATCATTTTCATGCGCGATATCTGCTAATGCGCGAATATCAGCAATTTCCGATAATGGATTTGACGGAGATTCTACAAATAGTAGTTTAGTTTCTGGTTTGATCGCAGCTTTCCAAGCATCTAAATCTGTTAAATCAACAAAATTGACAGTCACACCAAACTTAGAAATGTATTTTTCAAATAAGGCCACGGTTGAACCAAATACTGCGCGAGAACATACAACATGATCACCGGCCTTTAAGAATGACATCGCCACCGCCATGATCGCAGCCATACCCGTACTTGTTGCCACTGCACGTTCAGCACCTTCCATTGCAGCCAATCTTTTTTCAAACATTGCGACTGTTGGGTTTGTAAAGCGAGAATAAATATTACCGGGCTCTTTCCCAGAGAATTTAGCTGCTGCCTCTGCTGCATTTGCATATACAAATGAAGAAGTTAGAAACATCGGTTCAGCATGCTCACCTTCAAAACTGCGCGTATGACCTGTACGAAGTGCTAATGTATCAAGTTGGTATTCAATGTCGTCTTGCTGGCTCATTGCTCTAAATCAGTCCTAAAAACTGCCTTTGTGAATAATTGCCAACATTTTGAGCGCCCAAAGCATTTAAGGTCAAGGTAAAATATATAAATATCGCTTAGACTTCGTTCAAATCACATGCTTATGAGATCTTCAACCTTCATGGAACATTTAAAAACTAACTGGCGTTCTAAACAAAGCAAGTTAAAAAATTTAGGGACTCGCATTTTTTACGGTAAATCTTTGGTTTTATCTCAAGTAACGCCGTATGAAGTGATAGGTACTCATAAATCGAGTAAAATTCGATATTACGCATCTGAAAATAAAAAATATGTTGAGCCATTGGTCTTTGTCGCGCCTTTAGCGATCAAGATGGATATTTATGATCTTTATCCATACCGTTCTCTTATCAAATATTATACAGAGCAAGGTTTTGACGTGTATTTGTTGGATTGGGGACACTTTAGCTATAAAGATCGCGATCTCAACTTTTTAGGTTTTATTGATGATGCAATTCCAAATTGTATCGATCAAATTCGTACACACGCTAAATCTGATCAAATTTCTTTACATGGCTGGAGTATGGCGGGAATATTTGTTCTGTTGTACACAGCGCTCAGACAGCCGAACTATGTCAAAAATCTAATCGTTTTAGGTAGTCCAATTGATAGCTTTGCTTCAGGCAGTATCGGAAAGCTATATGCTAAGATGAATCGCTATCTTGAAAGAACTCGTCTACTCAAACATAAAGTTTATAACGGTCGTATTCCTAAGCGCCTCATTCACTCCCCAGGTATTTTAAATGCAATTGGATTTAAAATTTTAGATCCCAAAGGTTGGTATGAAGGCCATAAACAATTATTACTGAATCTTGATGATAAAAAACTTTTGCATGAACATGCCACTTTAGGTTATTTCCTCAATCATATGATTGATTATCCTGCTGGGGTAAACCAAGACATGTTATTCAATGTCTGGTTAAGAAATCCGTTAAAAAATGGTTATATCGAACTTCAAGATAAGAAAATCGAATTAAAAAATATAGACTGCTCTCTTATGATTGGCGCGGGTTCAAGCGATCAAATGGTCACAGCTGATGCTGTTAGACCATTGACTGAATTGACAAATAGTCGTGATGTCACGTTTACTCTTATTCCTGGTGGGCATTTAGGTTTAATGTCGAGTCTAAAAAGTGCCGATCAATTTTGGCCTGAACTTGCTCACTGGTTAGCAGAGCGTTCAACACAAACAGAGTAAAGAAAATGACGACAGTTGCATTTATTGGATTAGGAGCAATGGGTTACCGTATGGCAGCTCATTTACCCAAACACTATGAATCAGTTTTGGTATGGAATCGAAATTTCGAGAAAGCCAAACAACATGCAACTGAATATCAAACACAAGCTGTATCACTTCAAGAAGCTGCCCAAGCTGATATCATTTTTAGTTGCTTACCAACGAGTCAGCAAGTCAATGAGATCATTCATCAAGTCGACATTAAATCTGGATCAATTTGGGTAGACTGCACCAGTGGCATGCCTGATGCAGCTAAAGCACAACAAGCTTTTTTAAAATCAAAAGGTGTATTTTTTCTAGATGCGCCTGTTAGCGGACAAACTATTGGTGCTGAAAACGCGACTTTAACCTTCATGGTAGGTGGTGAAAAAGTTGCTTTTGAAACTGTATTACCAGCAATGCAAGCCATGGGTAAACTGATTAAGCATGTAGGAGACTCAGGATCTGGTTTTGCTGTGAAAGCAGTGAACAACATGCTCTTGGCTGTCCACTTATGTGCCGCTGCTGAAGGTTTTACTGCACTTAAAGCACATGGTGTGGATTTAAATGAAGCATTAGAGTGCATCAATGCTTCAAGTGGTAAAAGTGGTGTGACTGAAAATGTATTGCCTCAACGGGTATTAAATCGAAGTTTTCCAAATACTTTTGCCTTACCGTTACTGAGCAAAGACACTGGTATCGCAGTAGAACTCATTCATCAAGCAAAATTATCCGCACCTGTCATTACGCTTACTCAAAGTCTAATTGGTGCTGCTAATGCAATAGCTGAACCTAATAGTGATTTTTCGACAGCAGTTAAAATGTACGAATCATGGAGCAAAATTACCTTAGAATAAATTTTCGCCATTGAATTCACATATAAAGCCCATATAATTGAAATGTGACAATATCAAATGTCCATTTCTAAATGAGGATACTCATGAATAAGTTTTTATTAGGTTTAATTACTGCTGTATCTGTTTCAGCTGGGGTTAATGCTTTTGCCGATACTACAAAAGAGTGTGAAAAACTTAAAGATGATTACAACATCATCTATGCATCAAAAGGCTTCTGTTTTAAAGATCCAGATACTAAGGCAAAGTTCGGCAATGAAAATTGCAATACAACTAAACCTAAGTTCTCAGAAAAAGAGCAACAAAAGCTTGACTCCATTAAGCAACGTCAGAAAGAATTGAACTGTAAATAATTCAATCTAATTACATTCTGGGAATAGTTATGGCTTACGATGATCAAAATATTTTTGCAAGAATTCTACGTGGTGAACTTCCTGCAATTAAAGTGTATGAGGATGAGCAAGTTCTTGCATTTATGGACATTATGCCTCAGGCAGATGGTCATACTTTAGTCATCCCTAAATCACCTGCCGTAACTTTACTCGACTTAGATCCAAACACTGCAGCGTACACGATTCAAATCGTTCAAAAAATTGCAAAAGCGATTGAAACAGCATTAGATGCAAAAGGTATAGTTTTGATGCAGTTATCTGGTGCTGCAGCTGGGCAAACCGTGCCTCACGTACACTTTCATCTTATTCCAAGTTCAATTCATGAACTGGGTAAACACGCAGCACAAATGGGTGATCAAGAGCGTATCAAGGCTTTGGCTGAGAAGATTAAAGCTGCTTTATAACAGATCCTTATAAAATTAAGGAGCTTTGGCTCCTTTTTTGTTTTTATGCCTTTTGATTACTATAAATTGTTTCTATCCATTTTAATGATAATGAAATAAATTCTTAATATTACTGACTTATTTGTAATGAATACTTAGCACCAATAGAGAACAGTAGTTACAAAAAAACTACTGATCATGATTATTAGGACAAAAAATCAGTCTTTACTGGAGCTAGAAATGAAAAAAACACTTTGCGCATTAGCAGTTGGGGCAACACTTATTACACCAGCAATCGCAATGGCAGCTGACGTTAAAATTTATGGTCGCGCACATGTTTCATTAGATTACCTTGATGATGGTAAAGATTATAATGAAGTAGGTCTATCATCTAACTCATCTCGTCTAGGCTTTAAAGTTGAACAAAAACTAGAAAACGATATGACCGTTTTTGGTCAAATTGAACAAGAAATCAACTTTGCTAGCGGTGGACAAAATTCAGGTGTTGATTTTGCAACACGTGATACATTTGTTGGTTTAAAAGGTAATTTCGGTCAAACTCGTGTCGGTCGTTTTGATAGCCCTTTTAAAATAGCACGTGGTCCAGTTAACTTTTTCGGTGATCAAGTAGGTGATTTACGTAATGTAACACGTGCTGGTGATTTACGTTTTGATGAGCGTAATGAAAATACCATCGAATATAAATCACCAAAATTCGGAAATGGGTTCAATGTATTAGCAGCACTTTCATTGCACGAAAGCAATTCTCCAGGCTTCACTGAAACAATTGTAGATGAAGATACTGGTGAAGTTATTCAAAAGAAAGGCGACTCTAAAAAGAATAAAGCTTACGATCTTGCATTGACCTATAAAGAAGGTCCTGTTGATTTCGCAGCTGCCTATGAACATTATGAAGAAGATGCGACTCGTGGCGAACGTGATGGCTTCCGTTTAGCTGGTGCTTATAAAATCACACCTGAGCTAAATATTGGTGGTTTATATCAATATATGACTCATGACAATGACGTAAAAAATCCTGATGCACAAGTCATTGGTGTTGCAGCTGATTATAAATTTGCACCAAAAACATATATCCGTGGTCAAGTGATGCACCGTGATGTAGATGCTAAAGATGCGAACGCAACACTCATTGCTTTAGGACTTGAACATCGTCTTGATAAAGCAGTTCGTGTTTACGGTAACGTCGCAACTGTGCTTAATGACAAAAACTCAAGCCTTACACCGTGGGAACAAGCACGTACAAATAATGTGAAGGGTTTCAAAGGTGAGGATGCTTTAGGTTTATCTTTAGGTTTCCGTTACGATTTCTAAGCCCTCATTGAGTTAAAAAAAAGCACACTTATTGTGTGCTTTTTTGATTAAAATAAAATAAATCCAATTATATATATTTATCGAATATATACCAATCAATGTAATATTACTGTCACATATCAAACGTACCATCGCTGCAAGGTCTTTCCTGACGGCTCAAAAAGCAATAATTGGTACTATGCACTCTCTTGAAAACTTTCAACACAATTCAGACACTTACATAAATCGCGAACTTTCATTATTAGAATTCCATAAACGAGTTTTAGCTCAAGCTAAAGACCCTCACCACCCCTTATTAGAGCAACTAAATTTTTTAATCATCTTTTCTCGGAATTTAGATGAGTTTTTTGAAATACGCGTTGCTGGACTTCTAAAGCAGATCGAATTAAATCAAATAACAACCGCGCCTGATGCTATTCCCAATGAAATTATTTTAGAACAAATATCTAAAACAACGCATCATGCGGTTCAAGAACAATATCAGATACTTAATAACGAGCTCATCCCTCAACTTAAATCTTATGGTATCGAATTTATCCAATATCATGGAATTTTAGATAAATATACGGAATGGATTCAAAACTACTTCAGTAAATTTATTCAACCAGTAATCACACCCATCAGTTTAGACCCTGCCCATCCTTTTCCCCGTTTAGTCAATAAGAGCCTTAATTTTATTGTCACACTTGAAGGTAAAGATGCTTTTGGTCGTCAGATTGAGCTTGCGATCGTACCTGCACCGAGAACTTTACCAAGAGCGATCAAAATTCCTGATGACTTGTGCGAAGGTAAGCAACATTACATCCTGTTGTCGGCTATTCTGCAACAACATATCAATGACTTATTTCCAGGAATGAAAGCGACAGGATGCTACCAATTCCGTGTTACACGCAATGCTGACTTAAATTTAGCTGACGATGTAGACGATCTTGCAGTTGCTCTTAAAGATGAACTTTCTTCGCGAAGATTTGGACGTGAAGTTAGACTTGAAATTGATCACAATTGTCCAGAAACGATTAACCGATATCTACTTGAACAATTTGATTTAGAGCCTTCACAACTCTATCGTGTTCAAGGTCCTGTAAATTTAGCTCGATTATTTTCAGATTTTGATTGTCCAGATTTAAAGTTTAAACCCTATCAACCCGTGATACCGAAGATACTAAGACAATCAAAAAGTATATTTGATGTATTGAAACAACGTGATGTCCTTTTACATCATCCGTTTGACTCATTTTCACCTGTCATCAACCTGTTAAAAGAAGCTGCAAAAGACCCTAATGTCTTGGCAATTAAGCAGACTCTTTATCGCAGCGGACCAGATTCAGAGATCGTTCAAGTCTTAGCAGAAGCAGCACGAAATGGTAAAGAAGTTACTGCGATTATTGAATTACGTGCTAGATTTGATGAAGAATCCAATATCATGGTCGCCAACCTCTTACAAGAAGCTGGAGCTGTCGTTGTTTATGGCATTGTGGGCTATAAAACTCACGCTAAAATGATTCTGGTTGTTCGTAGAGAAGCAGATCATCTGAAACGGTATGTTCATTTGGGAACTGGCAATTATCATGCTGGTAATGCAAAAATGTATACCGATTACGGTCTGCTGACCACTGATGATGACATTTGTGAAGATGTCCATAAAATCTTTCAAGAATTGACCGGTATGGGAAAAATGGCAAAACCTAAAAAGCTGTTCCATGCACCTTTTACCTTGCATGATCAGCTTTTAAAACTCATTGCCAATGAAATCCACCACGTTAAGTCTGGTCATAAAGCGCATATTATTATCAAAGTTAACGCGTTAACTGAACCAAAATTAATCGCGGCACTTTATCAAGCGTCAAATGCAGGCGTTCAAATCGATCTGATCATTCGTTCCATCTGTTCATTAAGACCTAAAGTACCACAGTTGTCAGAAAATATCCGCGTCAGATCTATTGTAGGACGTTTTTTAGAACACACACGGGTTTACTATTTTCTAGATCAAGGCAATGAGAAATTATATTGTTCAAGTGCAGACTGGATGGGACGTAATTTATTTTCAAGAGTAGAAACTTGTTTTCCGATAGAAGATAAAAAACTAAAGAAAACGATTATTAAAGATGGTCTATTGAATTATCTGAACGATAATCAACGTGCTTGGGAATTAGATCAAGAACATCAATGGAACAAGGTATGCCCAACTGATGATCAAGAAATTTTTATCGCTCAAGAATATCTAACCAATCTACGTCAAATGTAGTGATCAAACATTAAGTGTGATCCACAATGTCCTTAAATTGAGCATCTAATACTTGGGCCAATGATTGAGGATCTAATCCGATATCTAGCCCTCGTTTTCCACCACTTACGTAAACCCTTTTAAGAGAACTGGCCGATTGGTGAATGACTGTCTTAAGTCGTTTCTTTTGAGCAATTGGACTAATCCCACCTACTAAATAACCTGTCAAACGCTCAGCCACTTTTGGATCAGCCATTTTAAGTTTTTTACAACTGAAAGCATTCGCCGCCTTTTTTAAATTAAGTTGATGGTCCACTGGTAAAATTGTCACAAAATAATTGACATCATCTGTCACTAGAAGTGTCTTAAAAACTTCATGTACAGATAAACCCAATTTTTGAGCTGCTTCTAAACCAAAACTTTCAGCATTAGGATCATGCTCATATTCATGAACAGAATAATCTATCTTTTTGTTTTTCAGAAATTTACAAGCTGGCGTCATGATGATTTCAGGCATTTAATAATGGCATTATTATAAGAAAATATTGAATCAATTTTAAATTTTTTCTGATCTATTTATTTTACTCATCAGTATATTGCAAAACTACAACACTCCATTTTATCTAGGGCTTGACCCCAATCACCAGCTTACTTATGATTTTTGCAAATTGAATTTGAACGGTTAATATTTTGCTTTTTTTAAAACGTTTACAATCACCTCCCCCATCCTTTACTTTCCTTAAATATAGTTTAGTTCTATCATCGTGTATCGTGTTTGTTGGTTGCTCATCTTTAGGTGGTGGTTCAGTACAAAAACGCGCTGCAAAACTTTCAACAGGTATTCAAAAGGCATACTCTGTACACCCAGACACCGCAAATAGGGTTTCACCACTAATTGTGCAAAGTGCGCAACAATTTGATGTCGACCCCCTGTTAATGGCCGCACTTATTCGACAAGAATCGAGTTATCGAAATTATGCAGTATCACCAGCAGGTGCTGTAGGCCTTACTCAAATTATCCCTAGATATTGGCAACAATCTTGTTCAGGTGACCTTTTTCAAGAAAATATTAATATACATTGTGGGACTTATATTCTATCAAAATACAATCAATCTGCTGGTAGCTGGAAAAAAGCTCTGGCCTATTACAACGTTGGACCTACTGGATACAACACAAATCGAAAAATGAAAAAACAAGGTAAACGTTATGCCAAACAGGTTAAAGAGCATCAAAAAAATTTAAAATCACATTTATAAAAAAAGCCTCTTATGAGGCTTTTATTCTACTGTGTAATTGAAGATGCGATTTTTATTTTTTCAGGAACTGTTTCAATCACTTTTGTCCTTTTAATACAGAACACGGCTATTGCACCAATTACTGCTGGTATAGCAACGGCAATGAAATTCCATTTGTGCGGCAATTCCATTCCTAAAAGAATACCAATGACAATGGGGCCGACAATTGCACCTATACGCCCTACTGCTGAAGCCCAACCAATCCCAGTTGAACGTACAGCAATTGGATAAGATTGCGCTACATAGCTATATATTAAAATACTTGTACCAATTGATGCTGCACCAGCCAATGCCACAAGTAGATAAATAACCATTGGCGGCGAATTGAAACTTAATCCAAATAAAGCAAAAGCTCCAATTACAAACATCGAAATCACTACAGGTTTGAGATGAAATTTGTCTGCTAGAATTCCACCACCAATAGTACCGATGACAGCGCCAATATTTAATGAAAGTAAAAACGTTAAACTACTTCCCAAAGAATAACCTGCAGCCATCATTAACTTTGGTAACCAACTTCCTAATGCGTATGTCATTAAAAGACACATAAAAAAGCAGCACCAAAATAATAACGTCGTTTTCGCTCTATTATCAGTAAAAAGAGATTTAACCGATGCATCAGGTAGTTTAATTTCGTTTAGAACTAAATGAGTTGAAGAATTAACATTTAAATCTGCGTTGATTTTATTAATAATTCCTGAGGCAGGTTCATAATTTTTTTGTTTCACTAAAAATGTTAGTGATTCAGGCATATACTTCCATATAAACGGTAATACTAATAATGGAATTCCTGCAATAAAGAACATAATCTGCCAACCAAATTCAGGTGTAAATTTTACACCCAATAAAGCCGCCATAATTCCGCCAACTGCATAGCCACTAAACATAATCGTAACTAAGGTACTTCTCAATTTTTGTGGTGCATATTCAGAAGTTAAAGTTACTAAATTTGGCAAAACACCGCCGATACCAAGTCCAGCAATAAATCTTAAAATTCCAAATTCTGTTGGATTAGTTGCGAATCCTCCTAAAAAAGTAAAACCACTGAACAAGGTTACACAAATTAAAATAACTTTTTTTCGACCAATTTTATCTGCCAACATACCAAAAAGCATTGCACCAAACATCATTCCCGCTAGCGCTGTGCTCGCTAATAACCCAGCTTGGACAGAAGTCATACCCCATTCTTGCATAAGAAGTGGCAACGTCACGCCATTAATTGCTAAATCATAACCGTCAAAAATTACGATAAATAAACACCATAATACGATTGATAAATGAAAGGGTTTAAATTTTGCATTATCAATTACAGCATTCACATTCATTGTCTGCGCTGTCATTTTTATCTCACCTCCAATTGTGAGTATTTTTAAAATAATGAACCTAGATTCATATTTTATATAAATGCAATAAATTAGGATTTTTGTCTATACAACTTTCTAGTGGATTATTCATTTAATAGATTGATTAATAATTCAATTGGCATAAAAAATCATGAAAATTCAAGTTTTAAGAGTTTTATATTTATTCTTAGTTACTAAGAATGAATTCTTATATAACCTTTCGACTGAAACCTCAATTTTGAATACTCAATCTGTAAATTAGAATTGGCATTTTATTTAATAGTGAACTTTGATGCTTTTTGTAAATAAAAATTTCATTGTAAATCATTCATTTTTTGAACCATTCACTATTGTTTATTATTTAGCTTTTCAACTAATTAGTTGAGTTGTTTTTATGATATTAGCCTTATCACTAAGGCATTTATTGTTTGGCATAAATTAACTGAATGGAGCTTCTTATTTAATTAAAAGCATTTAATTATTTTCAAATTCCATTTTTTGATATAAAAAAACACCCCCTTCGAATGAAGGGGGTGTTTAGAATAATGAGCTGGCGATGACTTACTCTCACATGGGTAACCCCACACTACCATCAGCGCTAAGAGGTTTCACTTCTGAGTTCGGGAAGGGATCAGGTGGTTCACTCTTGCTA
>NZ_VPDP01000015.1:0-56414 GCF_013417635.1 Acinetobacter sp. YH12239
ATCCCTTCCCGAACTCAGAAGTGAAACCTCTTAGCGCTGATGGTAGTGTGGGGTTACCCATGTGAGAGTAAGTCATCGCCAGCTCATTATTCTAAACACCCCCTTCATTCGAAGGGGGTGTTTTTTTTTATATCAAAAAATGGAATTTGAAAATAATTAAATCCTTGTAACTAAATAAGAAGCTCCATTCAGTTAATTTATGCCAAAAGATTGATGATTCTTGCAATTAAAAAAACAACAATAAATGTCAGTATGCCTATGAGGATTTAAATAATTTCAGGGACATAGTTGATGCAATACAATCCGATCTATTACACAGATGAACACTTTGCATTTGCAGATGCAGTAAAAAAATTTGTAGAAAAAGAAATTATTCCCTACGTAAATGAGTGGGATGAAGCCGAATCTTTTCCACGAGAACTCTACAAAAAAGCTGCAGAAGTTGGATTGATGGCATCAGGTTTTGATGAAAAATACGGCGGTATCCCTGATACAGATGCATTCTATACTTTATTGGGATGTGTGGAGTTGGCAAAGGCGGCATCAGGTGGGTTAATCGCTTCATTACTTTCACATATGATCGGTGCGCCACCAATTAATAGCTTTGCAAGTGAAGAGGTGAAAGCAGAGGTTTTGCCACAAATCTTATCAGGTGAGAAGATTTCGGCATTAGCAATAACAGAACCGGGAGGGGGGTCTGATGTTGCAGCACTTAAAACAAAAGCAGTAAAAGAAGGTGATTACTATGTAGTCAGTGGCGAAAAAACATTTATTACTTCTGGTATTCGCGCTGATTACTATACCGTTGCCCTTCGAACTGATCCTGAAGGAAAAGGACCCAATGGTATCTCAATGCTACTGATTGATGCCCATACACCAGGTATTACAAAAACGAAGTTAGATAAAATGGGATGGTGGGCGTCTGATACCGCTCATTTGCACTTCGATCAAGTTAAAGTACCTGCAAAAAATTTGATTGGTCCTGAGAATATGGGCTTCTTTGTTATCATGAATAACTTCAATATGGAACGTTTTTTCTTGGCTGCGAGTAGTTATGGTTATGCAAAAGTTTGTTATGAAGAAGCTCTAGATTGGGCTCAACAGCGACGTACTTTTGGTAAACGCTTGGTAGATCATCAAGTTGTTCGTCATAAATTGGTAGATATGGCAACACGTTTACAAACGACTCGTGCTTTACTTGAAGATACGGCATATAAAATGGGTCGTCCTGAACTTCAGGGGAATGAAATGATTGCACAAATTTGTATGCTCAAAAATGTAGCAACGCAAACTATGCAATTCTGTGCTGATGCAGCCGTTCAAACACTAGGTGGCATGGGCTTTATGCGTGGCATGAAATCTGAACGTATATATCGCGAAGTTAAAGTGAATATGATAGGCGGTGGAGCTGAGGAAATTATGAAAGATTTGGCAAGCCGACAGCTGGGCTTCTAAAAGAAATAAAAAGGTGGCTTAAGCCACCTTTTTTAATTGATCAGATATAAAGTTAAGCATTCATTGCCATATCCCAGACGATATTGGTTAACTCATCAAGTGACATTTTCCCTTCTGGATTGTACCAAGTTACGGTCCAAGCGATTGACCCACCAATCAGTCTTCGCCAGATAAAAGGATCGTGCTTAATTTTGCCTTTGTCATGTAATACCTTGATGACACTCAGCCATATCCCCTCATAATCATTTCTTAATTTTAATAGTTTCTTCTGATTTTCCTCAGAAAGTGAAAACCATTCATAGACCAATACAGCCATAGCGGAACCTGTATCCCCAGAGATCGCATCGAGTTCAGCTTTAATCAGAGCCTTGAGTTGTTGCTCTGGATGGTCTGAAGTGGATATGGCACTTTCAAGGCAAGCGTGATTGTAAATGATGGTTTGTTCCATCACATGCGCCAAAATATCGTCTTTGGTTTTGAAATGATGAAATAAACTTCCAGATTGGATACCAATAAACTGTGCGAGTTCACGAACAGTGGTTTTGGCATAACCTTGTTTATGGAATAAATAAGCTGCCCCCAAAAGTAAACGACCACGTGGTGTATCGTCAAAGCAGGCTATCGGTTGAATTTGGTCAATAGAGGTCGCGATCATCTTGTTATTTTATCCTATTTTGTTTTCTAAACGCGTTGCTTCCATGCAAATTTTAGCGCAATAAGCAGATTTGCAAATAATAATAACATTTTGCACTTTACAAACCAAGCGCTTGCTTGGTAGATTAAGCTCAAATTCTAAACAGAATAATGAGATGGTTATGACAAATATTCAGGACGAACAAAAAATTGTAAAAATTGGCTGTGCTTCAGGTTTCTGGGGAGATACCAACACAGCTGCATTTCAATTGGTACACATGTCGGATATTAACTATTTAGTATTTGATTATCTTTCAGAAATCACCATGTCCATCATGGCAAAAGCCAAAATGAAAGATCCTTCTCATGGATATGCATTGGACTTTGTTAGTCGTGTCATGACACCACTCATCAAAAAAATTGCGGACAAGAAAATCAAAGTTGTAAGTAATGCTGGCGGTGTAAATCCATTGGCATGCCGTGATGCACTTCAAGAAGTGATCAAAAATGCTGGTTTAGATTTGAAAGTAGCGGTGGTACTTGGTGATGATTTAATGGATCAGCACGTTGAACTTCAAAAACAAAATATAAAAGAAATGTTTAATGGTGAGGATCTTCCTCCACATGTCGCAAGTAGTAATGCTTATTTGGGTGCTGTAGGGATTCGTGACGCTCTGGATTTAGGTGCAGACATTGTGATCACAGGTCGTGTCGTGGATTCTGCTGTTGTGATTGGGCCTTTATTGCATGAATACAAATGGGATTTAGCGGATTACGATAAATTGGCACAGGCGGCACTTGCAGGTCATGTGATTGAGTGTGGTGCACAATGTACTGGCGGTAACTTCACAGATTGGCGTTTGGTTGAAGGCTTTGACAATATGGGCTTCCCAATTGTTGAAGTGAAAGCAGATTCATCATTTGTGGTGACTAAGCCAAATGGTACAGGTGGTTTAGTATCTCCGGGTACGGTAGGCGAACAAATTGTATATGAGATTGGTCATCCACAAGCTTATCTATTGCCTGATGTAACGGCTGATTTTAGCCAAGTCAAACTTGAGCAAGTGGGTGTGCATCGTGTACTTGTGACAGGTGCAAAAGGTACAGCGCCAACACAACACTACAAAGTAAGCACGACCTATCCTGATGGTAACCGTGTATTAGTCAGCTTCTTACTTGCAGGCCAAGATGCAGAAGAAAAAGCTTATGCCGTTTCTAATGCAATTTTAAATAAAGTTGAACGTGTGATGGCACTGCGTTCGATTCCACCATTTACTGAAAAATCAATTGAGATTTTAGGTACAGAAACAACGTATGGCGCAAATCGTCGTGTGCAAAAACCTCGTGAAGTTGTGGTGAAAATTGCCGTTAAACATATGTTTAAAGAAGCATGTATGTTCTTTGCATCTGAGATTGCGCAAGCTTCAACAGGTATGGCACCTGCATTAACAGGGATTGTGGGTGGTCGTCCAAAACCATCTCCAGTGATTAAATTATTCTCGTTCTTGGTAGAGAAATCTCAACTAAATGTTGAAGTGGATATCAATGGTGAGCGTCATAAAGTTGATGTACCACAGGGTGAGCCGCTTGCAGAGATTCCAACGATTCCTACAGGTGAAGTGGCAACTTTAACAGGTAATGAAATCGAAGTGCCATTGGTTGAAGTTGCACATGCACGTAGTGGTGATAAAGGTAACTACAGCAACATCGGTGTACTTGCACGTAAACCAGAATTCTTACCTTGGATTCGTGCATCTTTAACTGAAGCCAATGTTGCTGAATATATGAAGCATGTATTTGAAGGCGGTGAGGGTGGCGAAGTTCGTCGCTATGAATTACCGGGTTTAAATGCCATGAACTTCTTATTGATTGATGCGCTTGGTGGTGGTGGTGTTGCGAGTTTACGTATTGACCCACAAGGTAAAGCCTTTGCACAACAATTGTTAGATATGCCAGTGAAAGTGCCTGCAAATTTATTGTAAGCACAGCTTTGGGCATCGCCATGATGCCCAATCCAGAAAAATTTACATCAATTAAAAATGGAAGTATGCGCAATGGGTTATCAATCAATTTTTAGAAATGATGCGTTCGCTGGCAAAGTCGTGATTGTGACAGGTGGTGGTTCGGGGATTGGTCGTTGTACGGCACATGAGCTTGCATCACTTGGTGCGCAAGTGGTCATCACAGGTCGTAAGATTGAAAAACTTGAAAAAGTGATTGCTGAAATTACAGAAGATGGCGGTAAAGTGCATGGCATCGTGTGTGATAACCGCGAAGAAGAACAAGTCAAAAATATGATTGCGGAAGTGATCGAAAAATTTGGTCGCATTGATGGTTTAGTCAATAACGCAGGTGGTCAGTTCCCATCAACATTAGAAAGTATTTCTGCCAATGGTTTTGATGCTGTCATCCGTAATAACTTACATTCGACCTTCTATCTTATGCGTGAAGCCTATAACCAGTGGATGGCAAAAAATGGTGGTGCCATCGTCAATATGGCAGCAGATATGTGGGGCGGTATGCCTGGTATGGGGCACTCAGGTGCAGCACGTTCAGGTGTTGATAACCTGACCAAAACGGCTGCGGTGGAATGGGGTAAATCAGGTGTGCGGGTAAACTGTGTGGCACCGGGTTGGATTATCTCATCAGGTATGGATACCTATTCAGGCCCTGTCGCAGAATTCATTATCCCTAACCTTTCTAGCAATGTGCCTTTACAACGTATGGGAACAGAGTCGGAAGTATCTTCGGCGATTGTTTATCTATTATCTGATGCTGCTAACTTTGTTTCAGGGATGACAGTACGTATCGATGGTGCGGCTTCACAAGGTACACGCGTATTCCCATTATCATCTGCAGAAAATAGTGAGTCTTATAACGGCTTCCACCGTGCATTTATTCCAGATGTACTAAAGAAAAAAGACGAAAAGAATTAATCGAGATTATAAGGAACAAGGAGGAAACGGAATGGCAGTGATTCAGTCCGAAGTTGCAGTAGGAAGCGAAGTATTTGAACAGAATAAAGCGAAATTGCTCGAGCAAATTGAAGAGATTCGAGCGATTCAAAAAAGTGCGCTAGATCGTTCTTATAAAGCTAAGCCTAAGTTTGATAAAAAAGGAAAAATTTTACCGCATGAGCGTGTACGTATGTTGCTCGATGCAGATTCTCCATTTGTAGAGTTGTGTGGTCTTGTGGGTTACAAGATGCATGATGATAAAGATGGTTCAGAAGCAGGTGGCGGGATCATTGCAGGGATTGGTTTTGTAAATGGTACACGTTGTATGGTGGCTGCCAATAACAGTGCTATCAAAGGCGGTACGATTGCCCCAATGGGTGTACACAAAAGCCTTCGTTTACACCAAATTGCGTTAGAGCAAAAATTACCAATCATTACTTTGGCAGAAAGTGGTGGTGCAAACTTAAACTACGCAGCAGAAGTATTTACTGCCGGTGGTACAACATTTGCCAACCAAGCACGTTTATCTGCAAAAGGAATTCCACAAGTTTCTGTGGTACATGGTAACGCAACAGCAGGTGGTGCATACCAACCGGGTCTTTCTGATTATGTGATTACTGTACGTAAGCAAACTGAAATGCTGCTTGCAGGTCCGCCATTGTTATTGGCTGCAACAGGTGAAGTCGCAACTGCTGAAGAATTGGGCGGTGCGGAAATGCATGCTCAAGTCGCAGGTACAGCAGAATACTTGGCAGAAAATGATGCCGATGGTATCCGTATCGCACGTGAAATCTTTAAGCATTTAAACTGGAAAGAGCAAGTTAAGCTTGAAACACCAGAATATAAAGAGCCACGTTATTCAGCAGAAGAATTACTTGGCATCATTCCATCAGATCCAAAACAACCATTGGATATGAAAGAAATCATTGCACGTATTGTTGATGATTCTGATTTCTTCGAATTTAAAAATGAGTATGACTCACATACGGTATGTGGTTGGTCGCAAATTGGTGGTATGCATCTAGGCATCATTACCAATAATGGCCCAATTACCCCACAAGGTGCAGCAAAAGCAGCGCAGTTTATTCAGTTATGTGAACAAACACGTCGCCCAATTTTATTCTTGCACAACACCACAGGCTTTATGGTGGGCACAGATGCAGAACAAAACGGTATCATCAAGCATGGTTCTAAACTGATCCAAGCTGTTGCGAATTGCACAGTGCCGAAGATTTCGATCATTGCACATGGTTCATACGGTGCAGGTAACTATGCGATGTGTGGTCGTCCACTTGGCCCACAATTTATCTTCTCATGGCCGAACTCTCGTGTTGCGGTGATGGGCGGTGCGCAAGCAGGTAAGGTACTTCGTATTGTTGCGGAAGCGAAACAACGTGAATCTGGCATGGAGCCAAATGAACAAATGTTGGACTTCTTAGAGCAATCGACAGCAATGAAATTAGAGTCGCAATCGACCGCATTGTTCAATACAGCGATGTTGCATGATGATGGCATTATCGATCCACGTGACACACGTAAATTGCTAATTTTCTTATTGCAAACGATTAACGAGTCACAAGCACGTGAACTGAATCCAACACGTTTTGGTGTACCAAGATTCTAATAAATCCCTCTTGCGGAATATATTCCTCATCCCTGTGAAAAGGGAGGGACTTTACCCCACTTAGAAAAAGAGGGGCAAGGGGAGATTCAAGATTAAAAACAAATATTGAAATTTTAAGGAAGACAAAAAATGAAATTTACTGAAGAACATGAAGCGCTACGCCGTACAACACGTCAATTTGTAGAAAATGAAATCAACCCATTTACAGCAGAATGGGAAAAAGCGGGTCGATTCCCAATCCATGAAGTGTTCAAAAAAATGGGCGATTTGGGTTTATTAGGTATTTGTAAGCCTGAAGAAAACGGTGGTTTGGCACTCGATTATTCTTATAACTTAGTCGTTGCTGAAGAGTTAGGTCGTATTAATGTTGGTGGTGTTGCGCTTGCGATGGGTGTACAAACGGATATGGCAACCCCTGCAATTGCTCGTTTTGGTTCTAAAGAATTACGTGACGAGTTTTTAACACCAGCGGTTGCAGGTGAAAAAGTGGCAGCGATTGCGGTATCTGAAGTTCAAGCAGGTTCTGACGTTGCAGCACTTAAAACGACAGCAGTAAAAGATGGTGATGATTACATCATCAATGGTCACAAAATGTGGATTACTAACTCACTTCAAGCGGACTTCTTCTGTTTGTTAGCGAATACCTCTGATGGTAAGCCACACTTTAATAAGTCAATGATTGTGGTTCCTGCAAACACACCGGGCATTACTTTCTCTGAACCATTAGACAAATTAGGTATGCGTTCTAGTACCACTGCACAAGTGTTCTTTGACAACGTACGTGTGCCACAACGTAACTTAGTGGGTCAAGAAGGTATGGGCTTTATGATGCAAATGCTTCAGTTCCAAGAAGAGCGTATGTGGGGTGCTGCAAACGCTATGGGCGGTATGTTGCAATGTATCGAAAAAACAATTCAGTACACGAAAGAGCGTACGACATTTGGTCAGCCGTTAATTGACAACCAATATATCCATTTCCGTTTTGCTGAACTTATGACTGAGATCGAAGCACTTAAAGCATTAACCTATCGTGCTTGCCAATTACATATCGAAGGCGAAAACGTAACGCAAATGGCATCTATGGCAAAACTAAAAGCAGGTCGTTTAACGCGTGAAGTTGCGGATAGCTGTTTACAGTTCTGGGGGGGTAATGGCTTTATGGCAGACAACCCAGCAGCACAATTCTACCGTGATGGTCGTTTAGTTTCGATTGGCGGTGGTGCGGATGAAATCATGCTTGGCATTATCTGTAAGATGATGGACATCCTTCCTGGTAAGAAAAAATAAGCAGGAGATCTGATATGACATTATCAAGTTCAATTGCCAATTTAGAAGTTGATGGCAGCATCATCCTAGAGCAAGACGGTGGTATTTTAACCTTATGGTTAAACCATCTTGAAAGCCGTAATGCGATGAGCCTAAAAATGGTCCAATCGATGCAAGCGGTATTTGCTGCAATTAAAGATGATGTATCTGTACGTGCAGTGATTTTGCGTGGTAAAGGTGGTCACTTCTGTGCAGGTGGTAACATTAAAGATATGGCAGCGATCCGTGCTAAAGCAATGGAAGTGGGCAACAACACACCATATACCGAATTTAACCGTACGTTTGGTGCACTGATTGAGCAAGTCGATCAAGCACCGCAAACTGTTGTGGCTTTACTTGAAGGTGCTGTACTCGGTGGTGGTTTTGGTTTGGCATGTGTCTCTGATGTGGCAATTGCCCATGCGGAAGCACAATTTGGCTTACCTGAAACTGGTTTAGGGATTTTACCTGCACAGATCGCACCGTTTGTGGTGACACGTGTTGGCTTAACTCAAGCACGTCGTTTAGCCTTATTAGGTATGCGCTTTAATGGTCAAACCGCTTTAGAGGTGGGGATTGTGCATCAAGTGGTTGCAGATGAAGTTGAACTTGCATCAGCACTTGAAGAAACCATTACCCAAATTAAACGCTGTGCACCATTGGCATCGCGTGCAACCAAAGCATTATTACATCGTACCACCAAAGAAGAATTAGGGCCGTTACTTGATGATGCAGCACGTCAATTTGCAGATGCCGTGGCAAGCGCAGAAGGGATGGAAGGCACAATGGCGTTTATTCAAAAACGCCAACCAAGCTGGGCAGAATAAACCACATTTCAACGCCTGTATGAATGTGAATTAAAAAGGATACGCTCTTCAAAACAAGAGGAGCCTAAAAAATTGGTGGAACTATGGCGTTTACAAAAGTATTAGTTGCAAACCGTGGTGAAATTGCTGCTCGTGTAATGCGTACAGCAAAAGCCTTAGGTTACGAAACCGTTGCTGTGTACTCTGATGCCGACAAAAATGCGGGTCATGTACAAGTGGCTGATGAAGCGGTTTATATTGGTCCTTCTAAAGTATCAGAATCTTATTTATCGATTGAAAATATCATCGAAGCATGTAAGAAAACAGGCGCAGATGCGGTGCATCCGGGTTATGGTTTCTTATCAGAAAATACTGATTTTGCTGCGACATGTGCAGAAAATGGCATTACCTTTATTGGTCCACCAGCAGGTGCGATTGAGCTTATGGGTAGCAAGCGTTTGTCTAAAATCGCCATGATCGAAGCAGGCGTACCATGTGTACCGGGGTATGAAGGCGACCAACAAGACATCGACTTTTTAGCAGATCAAGCGAAAAAAGTAGGTTTTCCATTGATGGTAAAAGCATCAGCAGGTGGTGGTGGACGTGGTATGCGTCTTGTTCATCAAGAAGCTGATTTGCTTGAAGCTTTAAAAACTGCCCGTTCTGAAGCAGAAAATGCTTTCGGTTCGGGTGAGTTGATTATCGAGAAAGCGGTGATTGCGCCTCGCCACGTGGAAATCCAAGTGTTTGGTGATACGCATGGTAACTACGTGTATTTATTTGAACGTGATTGCTCGATCCAACGTCGTCACCAAAAAGTGGTGGAAGAAGCACCTTGTCCAGTTTTGACTGAAGAAACTCGTCAAGCAATGGGGAATGCCGCAGTTGCCGCAGCGAAAGCCTGTGACTATGTGGGTGCGGGTACGGTCGAATTCTTACTCGATCAATCAGGCGAATTCTATTTCTTAGAAATGAATACACGTTTGCAAGTAGAACATCCTGTGACAGAGATGATTACAGGTCTAGATCTTGTTGAATGGCAGCTTCGTGTGGCAAACGGTGAAACTTTACCGCTCAAGCAAGAAGAATTGACCATGAATGGTCATGCCATTGAAGTGCGTTTATATGCAGAAGATCCACGACAAGATTTCTTACCACAAACAGGCAAAGTATTACGTTGGCAACCTTCGGATTTAGAAGGCGTACGTATCGACCACGGTATGATGCCAACTGATGAAGTGAGCCCATTCTATGATCCAATGGTCGCGAAGATTATTGTACATGGTAAAACACGTACCGATGCGATCCGTTTATTGGCACGTGCGGTAAATGACTCTGTACTGCTTGGTGTAAACAGTAATAAGGAGTTTTTAGTTAACTTATTACGTCATCCACTTGTGGTGGAGGGTGATGTGAACACTGGTTTTATTCAACAGCATTTCCAAAGTGATGTGAGTTTGAATAAACAAAGTCTAAATTTAGAAAGCTTAGCATTGGTTGCAGCGTTGTTGACAAATGCATCTGCGCAAACAGATTGGAACACAGGGGTTTCTTCAGCATTGCCACTGAAACTTAGATATGATGATCAAAAGTTAGATCTCATTGTGCATCGTGATGGTCGTTCAGTGAGTGTTGAAATCTGTGGTGAAAGCCAGTCGATTGAGGTTGTAGCGCAAAATACACAGCAATTGATTTATAGCATTAATGGAATTCGACGTCGAATCGACTATGTTCTTGATGGTAATTTCGTTTATTTAGATCGCGCGAATGGCAACGTCATGGTGGAAAATATTACCTATTTACCACCTGAGACTGCCGATGTGGCAGGGGATGGTAAAATTCGTGCCCCAATGGATGGTGCAATTATAAATGTCATTGCTCAACCTGGAGAGCGTGTAACTAAAGGGCAAACATTATTGATTCTTGAAGCGATGAAAATCCAACAGCAAATTAAGTCAGATGTGGACGGTGTTGTGGGTGAAATCGTAGGACAAGTTGGCCAGCAAGTGAAAAAACGTCAAATCTTGATGAATATTGAGGTTGATGCTGAATAAGCAATAAAAAAAAGCCATCTAACGATGGCTTTTTTTATGACAGAATTTATGCAAATACTGTTTGTACGGCACAGTAAAGCACCCAAAGAATTGCAATCGCAACTACAGGTTCTAAAACTTTTGCCCAAGTTGGTGTAGCCACTACTTCTGGCTCAGCAACATCGTGGTGATCATGTTGAACTTGATTGACCATGTCATGAAACTCCTTCATCGTTTGGTCTAATGATATCTCTTCTTGAATGACAGGTTGAGAACCAATCAACTCATTTAGGTTATTTGTTAGCCAAACCCAATCTTTTGCTTTACCAGAGAGATGTTCAACTTGACCCTGAAGTAATTCATTCATGCCTTGTAGTTGATAATGACCTGTTACATCAAGTTGTTTAAGTTCATTAAGCTGTAAGGTCAAAATCTCTGATGTTGCAGTTTCAAGTTCTTGATGAGACAGCGTAGACTGATTATGTTGAGATGTCGTCAAATGCCGTGCGACTTCTTGAATATAAAGTTGGTCAGTGGCATGAATTTCTTGGTATATTTTTTTTTCGTCTTTACGCCATAGGCTGATGAGTTTGCCTAAAGCTAAGATATTTAATTCATTGAGATATTCATGCCGTTGTTCAGCTGGATACTGTTTCAACAGCTGAGGCTTTTGAATTTTGGTCTGCTCAACAAAATATTGTACTAAATCAAAAGCCATTCAACTCTCCTGTAAGTTTTTAATCCAAAATTCTTAAACTTGGTTTTTTCTTTGGTGCTTCATTTTCTTGATTTTGTTGCTGTTTAGATTCTATCGGATTTTCATCCGTTTGTGCATTGGCATATTCATCAGGGTCGAAGAATAATCCTTGACCATTTTCTTTTGCATACAATCCGAGTACAGCATTGATCGGGACATAAATATCTTTGGAAACACCACCAAAACGTGCAGAAAAGGTAATCGCTTCATTGCTCATGTGTAGTTGATGCACAGCATGTGGCACGATATTTAAAACAATCTGACCGTCTTGAACGAACTGTGTAGGTACATCGGTATAAGGCTGTGTGGCATCTACCAGTAGATATGGGGTGAGATTGTTATCGCAAATCCATTCATAAATCGCACGTGCTAAATACGGGCGAGTTGGACTTAATTTGATTTCTTGATCAGACATGTGACTCACTCTTTTGCTTTTTTAAGCGGATTTTAATTCAGGACTATAACGATTTTTTTCCTGAACCGTCATGGACTTAATGAAGGCTGGACGACTGAAAACACGCTGGCAATATAAATAAAACGGGCGGCATTGTTGCTTTGGAAGCTCAATACCCATCGTTCTTAACCGTATAAAAATCGGTGCCAACATGCAATCTAAAATTGTAAATTGTTCAGACATGAAATAAGGATAGTGCTGAAACAAAGGTGTCAGCGAGATAAGCGTATCTTTTAACTTTTTTTGGGCTGCCTTTTGTGCGTCAACATCAAGGGTGTCTGGGTGGCGCAACATATCATCTGCAAGTTTTAACCAGTCATTTTCAAAACGCCATATATATTGGCGTTGTTCTGCACGTGGAGCAGGAGCATCTGCATATAACTTATTCTGACGATAGCGATCATCTAAATATTCAGAAATGATGGATGTATTGAAAAGTTTTAACTCATTTTCAATCATCATCGGGAGTCGATTGTATGGATTTAAACTCGCAAGATCCTCGTTGTCTTCGTCGACAATAAATACATTGTGTTTAATTTGTTTTTCTGCCAGTAAGAAGCGAATCCAATGCGATCGAAAGTCATCTGCATGACTATAAACGGTGATGCCTTGTAAGGGGGTGGTTTCGACTGACATATTCCAATCAAAGTATTAATGAATAGATAAGGATACTAAAAATGCACGCTAAAATCATCGTTTAATGAGCGATGCCTATTAAAACACTTGAATTTCATATTGAATCGTATTTATGTCTGTAACGTGGTTTTCTAAATTTCTATCCTTGTATTGTTGAAATTTAATGTTTAGCTTTTTATCCAAAGCGATATAAAAAGCCGATCTTTAAATCGGCCTTGTGCACTAATGTATGATTCCAATCCACCATTGATGGACGTCGCGATTGTTAGTTAATGCACTTGTGTCGCCAGGTCTAAGTTTATAGCCACACTTGTAAACCACTGAGAATTTTTGACCTAAAGATCGATGTACCAGACTGTTATTTTGTACAGGATATCCATCTGAGCATCCAACTAACTCTACTGCTTTATTTATGTTTTCATATGAAGACATTAATCTTTGTATAGGTCCATCACAAACATGCTTACCCGTATTGGATTGCCAGCACACGGCTAAAGCATCTATTGATTGTGAGTTATTTGCTTGTGCAATATTGGATGTACCTAATATTGTAGCGGCTACGGCGAATGATAAACATATTTCCCTATTTAACATTTTTATCCTCTTAATTTAAAAAACTGTATGAAAGTATTTTTTAATGAAGTTGTAAAAAGTTAACAATCCTCAAATTGGGATAGATGATTAAGCATATGTTTGTTTAAGTCAGTCAAAATAGAGCAATAAAAACTAGCGTCTTTTTATTGATATCAGAGTTGAATATTCATTTTAAAGCATCGTGTACGACTGATTTTCATGAGTAAGGGAAAATATAAAGATGAAAAAAAACCTTGGCATAAGCCAAGGTTTTTTTGTCCGAATTCGGAAAACGAATTAACGTTTAGAGAATTGTGGACGTTTACGAGCTTTACGTAAACCAAGTTTCTTACGTTCAACTTCACGAGCATCACGAGTAACGAAACCAGCTTGACGAAGAGCAGGTTTTAAAGTTTCGTCAGCAGCGATCAATGCACGAGTAATACCGTGACGGATTGCGCCAGCTTGACCACCGATACCACCACCAGCAACAGTGATGTAAAGGTCATATTTCTCAGTAGCATCTAAAAGCTCTAGTGGTTGACGTACAACCATACGAGCAGTTTCACGACCGAAGTATTGTTCTAAAGAACGGTTGTTAATAACGAGTTTACCAGTACCAGCAGATAGGAAAACACGTGCAGTTGCGGTCTTACGGCGACCTGTACCATAGTTAGTAGCCATGTGCTGTATCCCTTAGATGTCCAAAACTTGTGGCTGTTGAGCTGTGTGAGGATGCTCAGCACCAGCATACACTTTCATTTTCTTGATCATAGCATAACCAAGAGGACCTTTTGGCAACATGCCTTTTACAGCGCGTTGGAAGATTTCTTCTGGCTTGTGAGCAACTAATTTTTCAAAGTTAGTTTCACGGATACCACCAGGGAAACCAGTGTGGCGATAGTATTTCTTATCAAGTGACTTGTTACCAGTTACTTGAACTTGCTCAGCATTGATAATTACGATGTAATCACCAGTGTCAACGTGAGGAGTATAAGAAGTTTTGTGCTTACCGCGTAAACGACGTGCGATTTCAGTCGCAAGACGACCTAAAGTTTTGCCAGAAGCATCAACAACGTACCAGTCGTGTTGAACTTCAGCTGGCTTAGCGCTGAGAGTTTTCATTAACCACTACCTATTATAGTTGGTTTGGACGGTGGAATCTGTCCAAACAAAAAGGAGAGCGAATTCTAGCGGAAAAACACTAGAACCACAATCAAAATATTAAGATTTCGAGGGACATATTCTATTTAATTTAGATTGAAAAGTATAGCGGTTTATTTAATCAATTTTGTTTAGAATGAGGAAATAATCATAATAATAGCTCGGAGTTTTGATGAGTTCACAAAATAATAATGATCGTTTCTCTCCTCCTGTTCATCATTCAGATTTATCTTCACGTCATGATTAAATCAAAGTGAGCAAGGTGACGAAATTTTTGACCGGATTTTTATTCATTTTTCTCGGAATATATTTAGCGTTAGGCATGGTGTTTGGCACTATTTATGGAATCGATGTTTTAAGTGTCATTCTTATATATTCAATGTATGCACATTTTATGATTTTCCCTTGGATCGTCTATTTAATCGGTGGCTTTGGTTTCTTGTGCATTAAAGATTCAGCGTTTTATTCAGTGCGTTCAACGATTGGACGGATTCTTTTGTTGGGTTTGTTCTTCGTCATCGTGATTGTATGTGTATCCGAAGTCGCTCATGCTTTTGGTCTATTAGATGCTAGATTTCGTATGGATTGGCGCTAAAAGACTCAAAAGAACGATTAAAAAAATCAGAGGGCTAAGATTTTACCATTTTGGGATTGTTGAACATCGTACATTCGATCTGTATTAAAATAATAAAAATCCTTGAATGATGATCGTTATGCTTCCTTTGTATGTCACCAGCGGTGAGCCTGCTGGAATTGGTCCTGATATCTGTTTAAGCCTTGCGCAACGTTTGGATGAGCGTCCACTCGTCGTGCTTGCTGATATACAAATGCTCAAGCAACGTGCAGAAACACTTCATCTTGAAGTTGAAGTGATTGAGTATCAAGGGCAACAAACATCGTCAAAAGTGGGTCAGCTTTATGTGGAACATATTCCTTTAAATGAAAGTGTAGTACTGGGTGAGTTAAATGCTCAAAATGCGAGTTATGTCTTAGAGCAACTCCGCCGTTCTGCAGACTATGCGATGTCAGGTAAAAGCGTTGGCGTGGCGACAGCACCTGTACAAAAGTCAGTGATCAATGAGGCAGGTATTCATTTCAGTGGTCACACTGAGTTTTACCAAGAGTTTGCTGGTGTATTACGCGTGGTCATGATGCTGGCAACCAAAACCTTACGTGTTGCACTTGCAACCACGCACTTACCCCTTCGTGCGGTTGCGGATTCGATTACAGCTGAGCGCTTGCATCAGGTCATCGACATTCTGATTCATGATTTAAAATCTAAATTTAAAATCGAATCTCCCAAAATTTTGGTGTGCGGTTTAAATCCTCATGCAGGTGAAGATGGTTATTTAGGAGTGGAGGAGATCGAAGTGATTAATCCTGTACTTGAACGCTATCGTGCGCAAGGGATAGACATGAGTTTATGTCTGCCTGCAGATACCTTATTTACACCAGAAAATTTAAAAGATGCCGATGCAGTTTTAGCCATGTATCACGATCAGGGATTACCTGTGTTAAAATCGCAAGGATTTGGTGAAGCCATTAATATTACTTTGGGCTTGCCGTTTATTCGCACCTCTGTCGATCATGGCACAGCACTCTCCCTCGCAGGTACTGGACTTGCGAAAAGCTCGAGCTTACATGTGGCTGTGGACTTAGCGCTCGATTTAGCGCGTCAGTGATCTTGTCTTAATTACACGTTGGAAATCTTTATGTATCAGATTAATGCCTTAAACCCGAAAGATGAAGGGCATCACACGCGTAAGCGTTTTGGTCAAAACTTCTTACATGACCAACGTGTCATTGCCAAAATTGTGCGTTCGGTGAACCCGCGTACTGGTGACAATATTGTTGAAATTGGTCCAGGTCTTGCTGCTTTAACATCGCCTTTAATTGGTGAATGTGATGCTTTGACTGTCATTGAATTAGACCGTGATTTAGCAGCTGGATTACCGGGTCGTGTACCGCACCCTGAACGTTTAACTATTGTGGAAACTGATGCTTTACGCTACGACTTCACTGAATTGTTTGATGGTCGTCCGTTGCGTGTTGTCGGTAACTTACCTTATAACATTTCTACACCTTTGTTATTTCATCTCTTAGAGTTTGGTGACAAAGTCAAAGACATGCACTTCATGTTGCAAAAAGAAGTGGTCGATCGTATTACGGCATCACCAAATACCAAAGAATATGGTCGTTTATCAGTCATGATTCAGTACTACTGTAAACCGACATTCTTGTTTGAAGTGCCACCAGGTTCGTTCAACCCACCACCCAAAGTAACTTCTGCGGTATTTCGCTTAGAGCCGTATGATGTAAAGCCAATAGTGGCGAAGAATGAGAAAGCCTTGGCACGTTTAGTCTCTCATGTGTTTACGCAACGCCGTAAGACACTTCGCAACAGTTTAAAAGGCATGTTGCAAGAGGAAGGATTTGAAAAAGCTGGTGTTGATCCAATGGCGCGTCCAGAAACATTAACACTTGCTCAATTTGTTGCACTTGCAGATCAAATGGTAGATGCATAAATGTCTGGTGAAAACATTCGATATAATTACGTGATTGGTGATGTTCAGGGCTGTTTTGAAGCTTTGAAAATGTTACTCAAGGAAATCAAATTTGATCCTGATCAGGATTTTTTATGGTTTGCGGGTGATTTAGTCGCACGTGGTGAAAACTCGATTGGCGCTTTACGTTTTATCAAGAAACTGGTCGATCGTGGCGTTGCTGCGACAGTCTTGGGTAATCATGATCTGACCTTGTTAGCGGGCGCACGGGGCATTAAAGAGATTAAAGAGAAAGACAATACTCGTGATGTGATTGATGCGATTGACAGTGATGATTTAATCGACTGGCTACGCAAACAACCTTTATGTTTATGTCCAAATGAAAATACTGTCATTACACATGCGGGTATTCCACATATTTGGACAGTAGAGCAAGTGAAACAGTTTGCTCAAGAGGTTGAAGCGGTTATTGCACATCATGATTTTGATGTTCTGGATGCATTTTTGAAAGAAATGTATGGTAAAGAGCCTACATTATGGTCAGATGATTTAACAGGATATGAGCGCTTACGATGTATCGTGAATTATCTAACCCGTATGCGTTTGACTGATCCAGAGGGTCGACTTGAATTTAGTTTTAAAGACGCTTTAGATGAGCCGATGCCAGCTGGCTATCAGCCATGGTTTGAATATAAGTCAAAAGCTGCTCAAACTCATCAAGTCATTTTTGGACATTGGGCTGCCTTACAGGGCAAAACAATATCTGCGCATATCCAGAATGTTGACGGTGGTTGTGTCTGGGGTAATCAATTAATGGCGTATCGTCTTGAAGATCAGCAAATGTTTGCTGTCGATAATCCTATGTTTGCATAGAATCTACTTTAGATCATTTCGTCTAATAAAAAAGCCACTCATCAGTGGCTTTTTTATTTTCAATTGTGGGTATATCAAGAGGTCGATTTTAAAAAGTGAATAAAAGTGGGAAGCCAAACGGCTGTAAACGTTGCATTTACCGCCATACCAAATGCAGCATAACGACCAGCTACACTGCCTCGTTGCCAAGCTTGAGCTGTCCCAATCGCATGAGCTGCTAAGCCGAGTGCTAAGCCTGAGGCACGCTCATCATTAATATGACGTAGTATGAGTGGTGAAAAAGCTGCGCCGATAACACCAGATAAAATGACGATTAAAATGGCTAAGCTAATTGGTGCATGGAGTAAGGTCGCAATATTAATTGCGATTGGTGTCGTCACTGCACGTGTAGCGAAAGCCATAATGGTCGAATCCGCCATATGCAGTAAATAGGCTAAGCCCATAGGCAATGCGACTGCACTGACACTGGCAAACACTAATATTCCTAAAATGCCTTTTAGTGGTAAATCGTCATAACGCATCGCTGCAAGTGGGATCGCGAGAGCCACTGTGACATATCCTAATAAATGATCAAAAATCGGATTGACATCTTTCATATAGTGATCATATGGAATACCAACAATTAGTAAGATGATGATCACAAAGAACATCCCGAACACAATGACAGGAATCTGTGGTACGACACGGTTACAGGGTTTTGAAATTAAATAGGCGAATAACGTAATAGCAAAGCCGATTAAAATTGCGAGCATATTTCTCTCCTATAACCAGCGTTTTGCCATTTTGGCGTAAACCCAAAGTGGAATAAGTGTACTTAACGTGAGTACGAGTAAAAAAAGAGGAATTTCTTTACCCATATGAACCAACATAACCAATGCCCCAGCACTAATCGGTAAAAATGCGAAAGCACTTTCTTTCATGATTTTATTATTTACATCGACAACTCTGGTTGGAAAAGTGCCAAATCTACGCCAAGCAAACAGTACAAGTAGTAAAGAAAGCAACCCGACAAGATTGCCCAGTTCAGGATGATTCAATTGAGTCATAAGCCAAACTGAACCTTCTCGGAAGCCAATAATAAGCACTATGGTGCCAATCCATGCTGGCCAATCTATCGTTTTCATCCACTGCATCATGATTATACTTTTAACATTATTTATCACGTTTTAACTGATTTATGATTTGATTTCAAACTCTTCTAAAGGTCTTTTAAATTGTTGCGCCTTATCACCAAGAATTTGATCAATTGGTAAATGTGCTTGTTTTATAAGTTGCTCTAATTTATGTGGTGCAATTTGAATATTTAAAATCAAATGACCTAGATCATCATAATGTTCAGACTGAATCACATTTAATTCATACAGCTGATTGCGTAATTTGCCATATTCAGGTCTGAGTGTGAGTTCAAATTTTTGTATTTGCCCCATTAAACATTCTTGAACGGCTTGTCGCAGTAAATCTAAACCTTGACTTGAGTGTGCTGAAACATAGACTTGATCGGGCAAATTGGGAGAAGCATAAATGATTTTAGGTTCTTCACCCGTTTGATCAATTTTGTTGTATACGCGTAGTATTGGCACTTGAGCCCCAATTTCTTTCAGGACTTTTTCAACAGCATCAATTTGCTCAAGCTTTTCTGGACTATTTGAATCGATAACATGTAAAAGCAAAGTCGCCTCAAGTGTTTCTTCAAGGGTAGCTTTGAATGACTCTACTAACGAGTGTGCAAGATTGCGAACGAATCCGACTGTGTCAGCCAAGACCAATGTTCCAATGCCATCCCAATTTAATCTTCTTAAAGTTGGGTCAAGAGTTGCGAACAATTGATCTGCTGCATACACATCACTTTCAGCAAGAATATTAAATAGGGTGGATTTTCCTGCGTTGGTATAACCGACTAGAGACACTGTTGGAATAGACGCTTTTTGACGCGCTGCACGACCTTGAATTCGTGTTTGGCGGACTTTTTCAAGTTTGTCTTTGAGCTGGGTTATGCGGAGGCGAAGTAAACGACGATCTGTTTCTAATTGTGTTTCACCTGGACCACGTAAACCAATACCACCTTTTTGACCATCTAAGCCCATGCGACCACCCACTAAACGTGAAGCGAGATGGTCTAACTGCGCCAATTCAACTTGTAGTTTACCTTCATGTGTTCGTGCGCGTTGTGCAAAAATATCTAAGATCAGGCGAGTACGATCGATAACACGACATTGAATAACACGCTCGAGATTACGTTCTTGAGATGGTGTGAGGGAATGATCGAAAATGACAATATCAGCTTCTACCGCTGCAACAAATTCGGCGATTTCTTCAGCTTTACCCGAACCAATAAAAAATTTAGGGTCAGGTTTAATACGTTGAGCTTGTATATGTTCAAGAATCTCTGCACCAGCAGATTTGGCCAATAAACGAAATTCTTCTTGATCAAGATCTTCTAATATTTGGACATTAACACTCACCAAGACCGCACGTTCATTTGCTTGATTTTGTCCAGTAACTTCCACTCAGCTAACACTCCACATCAAAACTCTAGTGTAGAGGAAATTGAACAATTGAGGGAAATAGATTTAAATTAACCTAAAGCAGTTTTGAACATAAGTATAAACGCCAGCATAAATAAAAAGATGCCACCGACAATTGATGCCAATGAGAAGAGTGCCGACCAGATGGGAATGACTTGATTTGATAATGATTGAGTTGGAGTTTGCGTAATTTTTCAATCTATAAATTCGATTTAAAAATTATATTTTATTGAGTGTTTGAATTGAAATTGAATTTTCAAATCTGTGTATACGGTTTTTATAATCAATGCATCTCTGGTGAGCTCAGTATAGAATGGAGCTATAGTGGATAACGCCTGTTATTATTTAGTGAAATAATTTATGACAACATTAACGCCTAAAAAACTCAATTTATTTTCAAAAACAGCGCTATATAGCCAAAAAATCATCTCAGGTACTGCTGCTGTCACTGAAGGGTTTTATTTAATTTTTAGGCATCAAATGTATAAAAATCCGAATAATCCAAACAATACTCGCTATGTACAACATTTTTGCCGTCGCTTATGCAAAGTTTTTAATATCGATTTACAAGTGCATGGCAACATTCCTCGTGAACCCGCATTATGGGTGAGCAATCATATCTCTTGGTTAGATATTCCTGTATTAGGTTCGAGTGCGCGTGTATTTTTCTTAGCAAAAGCAGAAATTGAAAATTGGCCGATTTTTGGGAAACTTGCCAAGGGGGGGGGGACACTGTTCATTAAACGAGGTTCAGGAGATTCGGTCCGTATTAAAGAGCAAATCACAGAATTTTTGAAGCAAAATATCCCTGTCTTATTTTTTCCAGAAGCAACCACGACTGATGGAACTAAAGTCAAAAAAGTGCATGGAAGAATTTTAGCTGCAGCCATCGAGGCTCAAAAACCAGTGCAAGTTTGTTTAATCTGTTATGTCAATCAAGAGGGGGAGTTAGATCAGGTTGCTCCCTTCATTGGAAATATTGGATTTACAGCGCATCTCAAAGCAGTATTGGAAATGCCTCAAGTCGTTGCACATTTAACAGCTTTGCCCACGATTGATGTTACTGGACATACAGTTGAAAGCTTAACGAGAGAAGTGCAACTCAGAATGCAGGAAGGATTGGAAGTATTACATCAAAAAGTACTCAAAGCTTAATCAGTAGAAGCAAAGCAGGGATCATGATGATCCCTGCTTTTTACATGAATCCTTCGATTGGCAACCACGAGATAACTTTCAAGCTTGCTTTTTGCCACCATTTCATTTTTGGTTCTTTGGTATAGATTTTAATACCTTCAGGTGTCGCTTGTTTCCAATTAATATTATTTTGTGAATCTAGAACTAATTTATAGGCATATTTTTTTAGGTTCTGATCCATGGTTTTATGGACAGCTTGCGCTAGGGGCTGGCTGTTTAAAATGACGCCAATTTCAGTATTTAAATTGGCTGAACGTGGATCAAAATTAAATGATCCGATAAATACTTGCTTATCATCCAAAGCCATCATTTTTGCATGCAGGCTTGAGCGACTCAGCCCTTTAAGGCTCACTTTGGACTGCTTAGAAATTTCAATATTATTTTTATTTTGGAATTCTTCTGGCAAAGCAGGGAGGAACTCATATAACTCTACGCCGTTTTGCAGTAAATCCTGACGATATTTCGCATAAAATGCATGTACAAGCGCAACATCATTGGCTTTAAAAGAGTTGGTCAGTACGCGAACTTTAACGCCATCTTGTGCGATCGCACTTAAGCGTTGCTCACCCTTGCGTTCAGGAACGAAGTAAGCGGAAATGATATCGACACTTTTTTCTGGTTTCTCTAAGCGTTCAACCAGTTGAAAGTTGAGATGTTCTTCTTTCTTAGCTTTCGCTTTGATTTTTTCAGGAGAATCTTTAATGACTTCTGCTTTCACCCAATCCAGCTTAATTTCTTGATTGAGCCAACGATCAAAATCATGAGATTCACGAGTAATTTCAACATAACTACGTACAGCACCATCATCAAAGTGCTCTTGCAGTTGCTGTTTTAAACCTTCATAGCGCAATGTATATTGTTGATGATTGACAATATTTTTAACTGGATAGGCATATTCATGATTCCAGTACTCATCAAATGAGTGTGTAATATCACTTACTGCATGACCGACAAGCATGACATCAACATCTGAAAATTGATATCGGTCACTGACATTGTAGTATTGATTACTCATATTTCGGCCGCCAATCAGGGTAATTTGATTGTCAGCTGTAAACGTTTTGTTGTGCATCCGTCGATTGATACGTTTCAGATCCAAAATCATATCAACGGGTCTAAGGCGTCGGAATTTATAAGGATTGAATAACTTTACGTCAATGTTTTGATGTTGATCCAGCGCGAGATAAATACTTTCCATCGTCTTAGCGTTGTTGTCATCCATTAACAATCTGACTTTTACACCACGATCAGCAGCTTGAATGATTTTATAAAGAGCCAATGCACCTACACGGTCGTTATCCCAAATGTAATATTGAAGGTCGAGTGTTTTCTCAGCTTTCTCAATTAATTGAAAACGTGCAGCTATCGCTTCGATTGGATCATATAAAACATGAAAACCTGTTAATTCAGGATTCTTAATTTTCAAAGGTTCGACAATTTGCGCCAATGAAGTGTCATGAGTGTCGATGTCGTACGCATATTGAGGTGCAATAGCTTGTTGAGTAGGTAAAGTTGAGCATGCAGGTAAAGCAAGAACCAAACATGAACTCATGATGAAGCGCATTTTAAAAGATGTTCTCTTTTGGCGATTCAATTGTTGAGATTGATTCTTTTTCATGTGATTTGCTTGCATAATCTATTCTTTGAACTCAGTGTGCTAAAGTATAAAGAGCACCATTTAAAAGATAAATGAACCACTCAGATTATTCGTCTGATTTAATGAAAGAGATTGAATATGTGGACAACAAATAACATCCTTGCTGCGTTCTATATTATTTTCTCGCTCTTCGCTATTTGGGGAGTCACGCAAGCATGGATGAGCCAATCTCGAACTGAAACCATACATCCATTTAAAGCCTTTGTTCATCTCTTGGCATTTTATCTTTCTTATTTACTTGTTCCGTTGTGGTTTTTTAGTATTTTTGCTACTTGGCAAGGTATATTTTCATTGCATGAAGGTGTGTTTATTTTCTTGTTGAGCAGTGTATTGATTTATGCACGTTTCATTGAGCCACATCGTGTAGTAGTGAATAACCTGAGTTACAAGTTAAGTTCAACGCAACCCTTTAAACGTCCGATTAAAGTGGCATTAATTGCAGACCTACATATTGGATTGTTTTCTGGGCATGAAAGACAACTGAAAATTATCGTAAATAAGATTAATCAAGCTCAACCAGATTTAGTGGTTGTGGCAGGAGATTGGACCTACGAACCAGAAAATAAGCTGGCAGAAGAGCTCCGAGTATTGAGAGAAATCCAAGCGCCTGTCTATTCTGTAAATGGTAATCATGATGAGCAATATCCAGGTCCACCGATTCAGGCATTATTAAAAGATGCGCTAGCTTCAAATCAGGTGATGGATATTGAAGGTAAGATTGTTGAGTTTGATGAGTTTAGATTGATTGGTGTGGGGGATTTGTGGGCAGGTAAGGCTGACATGCGGGATATGCTTGATTTACCACAAGATAAGCCGTGGGTGATTCTGTCACATAATCCGGATACGGTGGACATGGTGCCAAAATTGCCAACTCATCCGTTGATGTTGTCAGGGCATACACATGGGGGACAAGTGGAACTTCCGTGGTTGACAGATTACATCATGCAAAAAGTGTCTATTTTGGGTCATAAACGTGGTCTATATAAGCATGAACATGCCAATGTTTATGTGTCCGTAGGTACTGGGATGGTAGGTGTCCCATTCAGATTCAGAGTACCACCGATGATTGATATCATTGAACTCAGCTAATAAAAAAACCGGCTTAAGCCGGTTTTTTTAGATGAAAACATCAAATTTGATTATTCACATCATCATGTTTCGTTTCGCGAATCATCAGGAAAGCAATCAGTGAAAGGATTGATGCAGCCGTCAAATAATAGCCTACTGCAGACAAACCATATTCAGTTGCTAATTTCGTTGCAATCAAAGGTGCGAAAGATGCACCAAAAATACCAGCAAGGTTAAATGTTAACGCCGAACCAGTATAACGCACCGATGTCGGGAAGATTTCTGAAAGTACCGTACCGATTGGACCATAGGTTAAGCCCATAATCGCAAGACCAATACATAAGAATAAGAACACAATCAGTGTGCTTCCTGACTCCAACATGTCCGCAAAGAAAATACCAAAAATAGCAGAAATTACACACACCGCGATCGAAGTGGTTTTACGACCGAATTTTTCCGCAAAAATTGCAGAAAGGGGAATAAATGCTGCAAAACAAAGCGTTGCAACCAACTGAAGTTGTAGGAACTCTTCACGAGAGTAACCTAATTGTTTTGTACCCCATTGCAATGCAAATACAGTAGTTAAGTAAAAAACTACGAACGTACAAATGGCTGCAATCGTTCCGAGGACAAGCATTTTTGAATGCTTTTTAAAAACTTGTACAAAAGGAACATTCACTTCTTTTTGTTTATCAAGCACGTTTTGGAATGCTGGCGTTTCATGCAACTTTAAGCGAATCCACAAGCCTACAATCACCAATAAGGCACTTGAAATAAATGGAATACGCCATCCCCAGGACATGAATACTTCTTCACTCATGAATGCCCCAAGTGTAAGGAAAGAGCCTGTGGCAAGGATGAAGCCGATAGGTGCACCAAGTTGAGGGAACATACCGTACCAAGCACGTTTACCTTCGGGTGCATTTTCAGTTGCGAGTAGAACTGCACCAGACCATTCACCACCTAAACCTAAGCCTTGACCTAAGCGGCACAAAGCTAAAAGTAAGGGTGCCACAATGCCAATTTGCGCATAGGTTGGAAGTAAGCCAATCGCAACGGTAGAAAGTCCCATGGTTAGCAAGGCTGCTACTAAGGTTGCTTTACGACCGATTCGATCTCCCAAATGACCGAATAGTGCGGCGCCGATAGGACGTGCGATGAATGCGATTGCAAAAGTTGCTAATGATTGAATCGTTGCTGTCATAGGATCTGTACTTGTTGGAAAGAACAAGTAAGGGAAAATAATGACTGCAGCTGTCGCGTAAATATAAAAATCGAAGAACTCGATGGTTGTACCAACGAGACTTGCAGTTAATACCCGAGTTTTAGAGTTTGCGGGCTGAGCTTGTTGTGATGCTGTATTAGACGCCATGAGAGACCTTACACTTACTAAAAATAAAAAACTTAGATTTAATAGCGTAATCTTTTAAAAAAGGCGTAATTTCTTAAAAAAATACGAAATACCAGCTTGCTCTACGGTGTTAGGGTTGCTAGACGATGTAGTTAAAGTGGTTATAGCACGTAAAGATAAATAGACAGGAAATGTGATCCTGCACCTATCAATACAAAAATATGCCAGATAGCGTGAGTGTATCTTACCTTTTTTAAAGCATAAAACAATGCGCCTATGGTGTAAGCAAGGCCACCAATTATAAGTAAGGTTAAACTTTGATCAGATAAATATGTGCGCATATCATCAATCACAAGTAATGCTAACCATCCCATTGCGAGATAGGCAAAAAGCGATATTTTTTGAAAATGGTGAATAAATACCAATTTGAATAAAGTGCCAATCGCCGCAATTACCCAAAGCGCAATTAATAAATAGTGAGCTTTTTGCGTTGGTAAAGCTATAGATAGAAAAGGCGTGTATGTTCCTGCGATGAGATAATAAATAGCCGTGTGGTCCAATTTTTTAAACCAACCCCGACGCTCAGGTGTTTCCGCAAAATGATAAAGACTAGATGCCGTAAAGAGTAGAACTAAACTGAGTCCATAGACCCAAAGCCCGATCCATTGCGCCAAAGGATAAGCAGCACCTTTTATAATCAATAAAATGGCACCGATGACGGCCAAGACAGCACCAATGGCATGACTGATGAAATTAATTTTTTCTTCTAATGGATCATACGAAGCATGAGATGCTTTCATTGTTCACTTACACATTTAATTATACACCTGTATCGTAATTGAATTTTGCTTTTCGCGTAAGACGCATTAAAATTTAATAGCATTTCTTTTTTTGGCACTGTTTATGACCGTTTCGGCATCTTCCACCCCACAAGAGCAACAATTTCTTGAAGCATTTCATCAAGCTTTAGCATCTCAGCGTTTTGATCGTATGATTCTTAGTCAATATCAGGGCGAGATAGAGGCTTTAGAGAAGATGACTATACGCATGATTCGATTACAAGATGAATGGATGCTGAATGTTCTGTATCGCTTTAAAACTCAAGATGTGACCAAAAATTTTCCAATTGATGAAGCTGATCCGTTGGTAAGTAACTTAGTCAGTGAATGCAAACAAGCCAATCTTTTTACATTGGACAGCGAGTTACAGCTCAAGAAAAATAAGAAAAAAGCGATCTTAACTCAAAGTAAAAAGGCTTCAGCCTCCAAGATTATTGAAAAATCACACGATCGTCAAAAACACCGTTTTGTTGAGCAAGAAAGTTATTTTCTTCAACCGTTGGGTATTACGGATCAAAAAGAACAAATTATTCCCAGCATGGCGCGTAAGTGGAAACAGATTAATAAATTTGTTGAGATCTGTTCCGGTGCATTAAACCAAATTCAAGTTGATCAGCAGCTCAACGTTGTCGATTTTGGCTCAGGTAAAGGTTATCTCACCTTTGCACTGTATGACTATTTACAAAAAAATGATTACAAGCCTTATGTAACAGGTGTGGAACTGAACGAGAAAATGGTTCAATTCTGTCAAGATGTTGCTCGTAAATCAGATTTTAAGCATTTAGATTTTTTCCAAGGAGATGTACGAACTTACTCGCCTGAAAAACTCGATGTCATGATTGCGTTGCATGCCTGTGATGTAGCAACTGATTTTGCGATTCATACCGGTATTCGATTGAATGCGCAAATGATTATGTGCGCGCCGTGCTGCCACAAAGAGTTGCGACCTCAAATGCAAAGTCCCTCTGTACTAAAACCAATGTTGCAGTTTGGTATTCATGAGGGGCAACAAGCTGAAATGCTGACAGATACAATTCGAGCGCTATTGTTAAAAGCCTATGGTTACGAGACAAAAGTTTTTGAATTTGTGGCTTTGGAGCATACCAGTAAAAATAAAATGATTTTAGCCACCAAGCGCAAAGACTTTAACGCACCAGATCAGCAAGTGTTGGATCAAATCATTGCATTAAAAAATATGTATGGTATTCAAAAGCACTCATTAGAGTTGCTTCTAAAAGGTGAGTGGGAGCAACAAAATATTGGTGAAAAGTGCTAATACACCTTTGGGAATTAACATATGAGTAATGTCTTCGATGTTCAAGTAGGTTCATGGTCGCAATTAAAGTTCTACGCGATGCAGATACGAGAGCAAGTATTTATTCTGGAACAACAAATTTCACCTGAAGACGAATGGGATATGGAAGATGAGACATCGATTCATTTTGTTGTTTTCCATGAAGATGAGGCAATCGCCACGGCTCGACTACTTCAAAATCATAGTATAGGCAGGGTAGCAGTCATAAAGGCTTATCGAGGAAAAGGTGTTGGGTTTGAGCTCATGAAATTTATAATTGAGTTTGCTCAAAGGGAAAAGCGACCAACCTTGAATCTTTCTGCTCAAGTTCATGCATTACCATTTTATCAACGTTTAGGGTTTGAGCCCCAAGGTAAGGAATACTTAGATTGTGGTATTCCTCATGTTTATATGACGATGCAGCTTGAATAAAAAACGGAGCCAATGCTCCGTTTTTTCATCACAAATATCAATGACTATGTGAACCTGATTCACCATCATGTGTATGACTGTGTTCGCCCATTGCTGCGTGTTCTTCTTCAGTCATATTGTGTTCAGTTGCACTGGCTTGAGCAGCTTTGTTGGCTTCGATTTTTGCTGCTGCTTCTTCAGACATCACAGGTGATGCTTTGAATGCATGATGTTCACTGGTTTCTGTTCGTTGTTTACTTGGCATATAGTCAGGTTCATTTTCAATGGCGACATAGAAAATCACCATAAATATAATACTTAAAATGATCGCGATAATTAGCGCTTTCCAACCCCAAGGAGATTTTTCTGGTGAAGAATGATCAGTCATAATGCTATACCAAGTTGGGTAAAATGAATCTGAGAATATGTTACTTTATAACACAGAATAGAAGTATAGAAATGTTCACAACAAAATATTGTTGTATTTATAAGCATATTTTAATGATCACTATGTAAAAGCTGAAATGTTCGAATAGATCAGGCTTAGTGATATAAATGCCATAATTGATGCTAATAATTTCATAATGATATCCATTTTTCTTTGAGAACATAAATATTTCATAATGATGATAGCCAAAGAAATATACAGTCCTCCAATCAAAACTAAGACGAACATTGTCGCGACATATACACTAAAGATCTGCTCTAAACTGAACATGGTATTGGAGGAAAGAAATGGGGGTAATAGTGCAATGTAAAACGTCATCGTTTTAGGATTGCTCATTGTGACAAGTAGGCCTTGTCCATAGGAGGTTTTGTAAATTTTTTTATTTGTCGGTGAAAAGTTGAAATGATTTTGGTTCATTTCACGGACATTGGATGCCCAAATTTGTATTGCTATGTATAGTAAATAAAATGCACCAATGATGATAATGATCTGAATAATTTTAGGATTTATAAATTGGTGAAGAAATTTAATAAAGATAAGAGATAAGGTTAAATATAAGAAATCACCTGTGATTAATCCAAATAGAGTAAACCAGCCATGCATTTTGGTATTTTTAATTGTATTAATTAGAATTGTAATCATACCTGGCCCGGGTACAGCGGCAGCAATAGTCAGAGCTAAAACATAAGTGCAAAAGTTTTGTTCTACAAACATGGATATCTTGTTATTTATGAAGGTAAGAACATTTTCAATTAAATACAAAGCACAAAGTGATCGTTTTCGCTTGTCTTTTCTACTGATTGAGGTATATCCTTTCTATAAATAAAATAAAAAAGGTTAAAATTTTCATTATGAACTTTGATAGATTTGATAAAAAAATTTTAAGACTACTTCAGCAAGATTCAAGAGTGACCAATCAAATACTGGCAGAACAAGTCGGTATTTCTCCATCACCATGTTGGCGTCGTGTTAAACGATTAGAAGACGAAAAAATTATCAAAGGATATGGTGTTAACCTTGATAGAAGAAAAATTAATTTGGGTGTAATGGTCTTTATACGAGTGTCAATTGATAGACATAGTGAAGTTGAAGCCAAAAAATTTGAAGAAAAGGTTCTAGAGTTAGATAACGTAGTCGCTTGTTATAGTATTGGCGGAGATGCAGATTTTTTGCTTCAAGTTGTGTCTCGAGATCTCGATACTTATGCAGATTTTGCTATGAAAACAATTAGAAGACTCCCTGGTATCAAGGAAATGCAGAGCATGTTTACGCTCAAAGAGATTAAGACTTTTAAGGGATTTCCAGTTACTTTAGATTGAAAAAACCTCTCCGAAGAGAGGTTTTTAATTTATATCAATCAGATTGATTGACCAGACTGAACTTTGTCCTTGAGGAGTTGAGGTGCTTTAAAACGCTCACCATACTTCGCTTCAAGCTGATTCGCGCGCTCAAGCGTTTGTGCGAGTCCATATTGATTGAGGAACTGTAAAGCGCCGCCAGTCCAAGGTGCGAATCCTATGCCAAAAATAGAACCGATATTTCCATCAATGACAGACTCTAAAACGCCTTCTTCCAAACAGCGCAGCGTATCCAAGGATTGAACAAATAGGAAGCGATCAATCATTTCTTGTTCAGAAATATCTGTTTCTTTCGTCCAATGGTTTAAACCATCCCAAAGGTATTTTTTACCACTTTCTGGATATTCATAAAAACCAGCACCAGCAGCTTTGCCTTTACGCCCAAACTCATGGATCATTTGCTTTAAAACATCTTCAGCAGGGGAGTGTGGTAAATCTTTGCCTTCAGCCTGAAGCGCTT
Source organism: Acinetobacter sp. YH12239 (assembly GCF_013417635.1). Classification (NCBI taxonomy): domain Bacteria; kingdom Pseudomonadati; phylum Pseudomonadota; class Gammaproteobacteria; order Moraxellales; family Moraxellaceae; genus Acinetobacter; species Acinetobacter sp. YH12239. Next base: position 30,380 of record NZ_VPDP01000015.1, read on the forward strand.
TACGCGTTTCGTTGGTCACATGCTCAGACAAGGTTAATGCGACTTCATCTTGGATTGCTAATGGACCGACTGGCATACCTGCTTTTAAAGCAGCCATTTCAATTTTGGCTGGATGTACTCCCTCAGCCAGTAAACGCAAACCTTCGTTGACAAAAGTACCAAATACGCGGCTGGTGAAGAAACCACGACTATCATTCACAACGATAGGTGTTTTTCCAATTTGTTGAACATAATCATAGGCTTTAGCTAGTGTCTCAGCTGAAGTCTCTTTACCTTTAATAATTTCAACCAACTGCATTTTATCAACAGGGCTAAAGAAATGCAGTCCAATAAAGTTTTTCGCATCTTTACTTGCTGTTGCAAGACCTGTGATCGGTAAGGTGGATGTATTAGAAGCCATCACACCGCCGTCAACCAAATATTGCTCAGCTTCATGAGTTACTTTGGCTTTGAGTTCTTGATTTTCGAATACAGCTTCAATGATTAAATCACAGCCTTGTAGATCGGATGCATTTGCTGTAGGGGTAATGAGAGATAAAATTTGTTCGCGCTTTTCAGCAGTCATTCGACCTTGTGAAACACGCTTATCTAACAGTTTTTGACTATACGCCTTACCTTTTTCTGCATTTTCAATCGATACATCTTTAAGGACGACTTGAATCCCCTTAATCGCTGTCGAGTAGGCAATGCCAGCCCCCATCATTCCAGCGCCTAAAACACCTACTTTGGTCGCTTGCCATTTTGCAGGCTCTTTAGGGCGGCTTTCACCCGATTTGATTGCATTCAGTCCATGCCAGAAAGTACCAATCATGTTTTTCGCAACTTGACCAGTTGCCAGATACGTAAAATAGCGAGACTCAATAGTTAATGCAGTATCAACATCTACCTGAGCACCTTCAACGGCAGCAGCCATAATGGCTTCAGGGGCTGGATAGCAACCTTTTGTTTTGTCACGCAACATTGCTGGTGCAATCGCAAGGACTTGAGCCACTTGAGGTGATGATGGCGTACCACCTGGAATTTTGTATCCTTTAACATCGAATGGTTGTTGAGATTTTGGATTTGCTTTAACCCAAGCAATCGCTTTATCCATGAGCTCTTGTTCAGAATCAGCCGTATCTTGAATTAAGCCTAGAGATTTTGCTTTTTCTACACCAAATTGTTTACCTTCCATCAAGAAAGGAAAAGCATTCTGCAAGCCGAGCAGTCGTACCATACGCACGATACCACCGCCACCTGGTAACAATCCTAAGGTAACTTCAGGTAGACCAAATTTCGCTTTAGGATCATTTAATGCAATACGAGCATGACAGCCTAGTGCGATTTCCCAACCACCACCGAGCGCTGTTCCATTTAATGCAGCAACAACAGGTACACCCAAGGTTTCAATATAGCGGAATTCCGCTTTCATTTTTTGGATCATGCCAAAGAATTCAGTGGCGTGTTCTGGTTGAGCTTGAATCAACTCATCCAAATCACCGCCTGCAAAAAAGGTTTTCTTTGCAGATTTAAAAATGATACCTGTAATGCCAGATTCGGCTTTCAGTTTTGTTACCGTCTCTTCCAAAGCAACTCGGAAATCTGCATTCATGGTATTGGCAGACTGATTAGGTGAGTCTAAGGTGAGAATAACAATGCCATCAGCATTTTTTTCAAATTGAATTGCACTCATTATTCTTCTCCTTATACCAATTCAATGATCGTTGCGATACCCATACCACCACCTACACACAGTGTAGCCAAGCCACGTTTTTTACCTTGACGCTCAAGTTCATCGAGCAACGTACCTAAAATCATGGCACCTGTCGCACCGAGTGGATGACCCATTGCAATTGCACCACCATTTACATTGACTTTTGCAGGATCGACATTGAGTTCATTAATAAAGCGCATTACTACAGCCGCAAACGCCTCGTTCACTTCAAATAAATCGATATCATCAATGGTTAAGCCAGCTTTTTCCAAAGCTTTGCGTGCCGCAGGTGCTGGACCAGTTAACATGATTGTTGGATCAGTTCCGACAAGCGCAGTTGCTAATACTTTGGCACGTGGTTTTAAGCCTTGTTCTTGAACCGCTTTTTCAGATGCAAGTAGAACAACAGCAGCGCCGTCTACAATGCCTGAAGAGTTTCCTGCATGGTGAACGTGATTAATCTTCTGAGCTTCTGGATATTTTTGTAATGCGACTGCATCAAATCCCATACCACCCATCATTTCAAAGCTTGGATTTAATTTGGCTAAGCCTTCAACGGTGGTCGTTGGTTTGATGAACTCGTCTTTATCTAAAACGACAACCCCAGCTTTATCTTTTACTGGTACAACTGATTTATTGAAGTAACCATTCGCTTGAGCCGCTGCTGCTTTCTTTTGTGAATCTGCAGCAAAAGCATCTACATCAGCACGAGAGTATCCATCTAAAGTTGCGATTAAATCAGCACCAATCCCTTGTGGAACAAAGGTAGATTTCAGGTTTGTTTCTGGATCGAGTGCCCATGGCCCACCATCGGAGCCCATTGGAATACGCGACATTGACTCTACACCACCTGCAACGACAACATCTTCCCAGCCTGAACGAACTTTCTGTGCAGCAAGATTGACAGCTTCTAGTCCTGAAGCACAAAAACGGTTGATTTGAACGCCTGCTACATCATCATTCCAGCCTGCAGCAATTGCAGCAGTTTTAGCGATATCACCGCCTTGATCACCAATTGGAGTTACACAACCCAGTACGATGTCATCGACTTTAGAAGTATCGAGTTGATGGCGAGTTTGAAGTTCATTTAACAGCGTTGTGAGTAATGTGATTGGTTTTACTTCATGTAAAGAACCATCTTTTTTTCCTTTTCCGCGTGGTGTGCGAATGGCATCAATGATGTAAGCCTCGCTCATAATAGTTCCTTTTTTATAGGTTGAAATTGTTATGGTGTTTTGAGTGTAGATGATCTATGTGATTGTGCAATGACGAGAACGGATGAGTCGTTTGATATTTTTGGTCACTTAAAAATTAAATGTTTTAGATTGCGAAATGAAAAGTTTTTTAATGAATGTTAAAAATTAATAAAGCGAATGCTTAGATTATAATTTTGCTATATCAAATCTTAGGCGTTTGATATGGCAAGCTTTACACCATAAGAGCCTTCATCATCTTCATCAACAGACCAACCACTGTTAATTACAGCGGGTACTTTTTTATTGATAATCTGTCCTTTCAGCTTTTGTGCTTCTAATTTACTTAAATAGCCAAATGTTAATCCGTTGATTTCAACTTTGATTGCATTTGGATCGTATTGGTTAAATGGCTCTGACAGAACATGAGCAGTACATTCATGAAATTTAGATACAGCTTTTTTTTGACCAGCTATTTTAAGTAAATTTTTTTTAATATGCATTTTCTCCGACAATATTATAAGTGTACTGTATATCAGCTTGAGGTCGATAACTGTGTGATTTTACACTTTAAAAATAAATTGTTATTCCAATCAAAATTGATATTAGGATTGCAGTAAGTGTCATCTTATTATTCCTTTGAATATTCCGAATATTTTAATTTCAACTTGAATATTTTTGTTAAATAAATAAGCGCTTAAATCCATATGTAAAAAAAAGCCTGAACAATGTCAGACTTTTTTATGTTTGAATAAATTAATGATAACCATGTAATTGACGATACAGTCCTGGTGTGACACCTGTCCACTTTTTAAATGCTCGGTGGAAGGTACTGGTTTCACTAAAGCCGACTTGTTGTGCAACATCTTCTAAAGTTAAAGATGGGTTTAACAATAAGTGAATTGCGGCGTCTCGACGCAAAGCATCTTTCACACCTTGATAGCTCTTACCTTCAGCAGCTAAGCGACGGCGAAGCGTCTGTGGTGATAAATAGAGCATGGCTGCAACATCATTTAATGTTGGCATTTCTTCACCAATTTGACTCTTTAATACTTCACGAATACGTGATGTGAGCGAATTGGTATTTTTGAATTTCACCAACAGTTTCGCTGGAGCACCTTTTAGAAACTCTTCCAAGGTGTTTTCATCTTGGCGAATTGGAAGATCTAAGTAGTCTGCAGCAAATGTGATTTCAGTACGAGCTGAATCAAATTGGATTACTGGCGCAAAAAATAACGCATCATATTCATCTGCATGTTGTGGGCGTGGATAAGAAAAATGTACACGCTCTAAGGGGATGCGACGCTCAATAAGCCACGAGGCCAAACCATGCCAGATCATGAGCATACTTTCAGTAATGAAATGGTCAGGATCCATTGTTTTTGGAATGAGTGGAACTAAGCGTGCTTCATGTTTATCGCGCTCTAAAGTCACAGACCACTCATCACCGAATAACTTATAGAACTGTGATGATAACTCAAGCGCATCACCTAAAGTTTTGGCATGTATGATCAATTGACACATGATCGCAAAGGTCCCTAAGCGACGTGGCTGGATATCAAAACCAACGTGTTCATCTTGGGTGACCATCCACAGCATTTTAACAAAGCGTGTGTACTGCTCAGGAGAAATACGTGCTTTAGGTTGGCGGAGTAGTTCAGCTTCAATGCCGACATGTGAAAGTAAAGTGTCAACATCCATCCCTAGACGTTTTACCCCAGTCAGGGCTGCATTCACAAAATGGATACTTATCGTATCGCGACTCATGTTAAATCCTTCAGTCTCTTTGATGTTCACTGCTACTTGACCTAAATGACACAAAAAATAATTTAATTGGCAATTATCACTAGAGTAATTGCTCTTTTACATCATAAATTGCCGAAATGATCAAGGTAAATGGCTGAACATGACATTGTTAATCTTGTTTTATATTTCTATTATGGGTGAAAAATCAACATATTCTTGGTGAAAATAACAATGACAGCTGCATTAAAGGGATTGAAAGTTTTAGATTTTTCCACATTATTACCCGGACCTTTTGCAACCTTGTACTTAGCAGATCTAGGGGCAGAGGTGGTCCATATAGAGTCACCAAATCGACCAGACCTTGTCAGAATGTTGCCACCTTATGCAAATGGTCAAGCCACGGCGCACAGTTATTTGAATCGTAACAAGCAGTCGATTGCCCTAGATTTAAAAGATAGTCAGAGTATTGAACTCATTAAATCAAAAATTTCAGAATACGATATCGTGATTGAGCAGTTCCGTCCTGAAGTGATGCGACGTTTAGGACTCGACTATCAAACTTTATCTGAAATAAACCCACGTCTGATTTATTGTTCAATAACAGGATATGGGCAAACAGGTCCTTATAAAGATAAAGCGGGACATGACATTAATTATGTATCGCTCTCAGGGATTGCTGGGCATTCAGGTCGGCAGGAAAGTGGACCACCACCTATGGGGATTCAAATTGCTGATGTCGCAGGCGGTTCTTTACACGCAGTGATCGGCATTTTAACAGCCGTGATTGAAAGGCAACGAAGCGGTTTAGGTCAATATATTGATATCTCCATGACGGATTGTGCGGTGACCTTAAACAATATGGCTGCGGCAGCTGTACTTGCAGGTGGACAGAATCAATACCCTGAAAATGAACATCTGAATGGGGGAACATTTTATGACTATTATCAAACGCAAGACGGGCGCTATATCTCAATTGGGAGTCTAGAGCCTCAATTTATGACAGGTCTGGCAACTATATTAGAACTGCCTATCTTATTGGAAAAAGGAACTTCATTTGATGTTGAAGATCGAAAAGCAGTCAAGGCTGCGATCACTGATAAAATCAGGGAAAAAAGTTTTGATGTATGGCGTAAAACATTTTCTGAATTAGACGTATGTGTAGAACCTGTGTTAAATCTAGATGAAGCTCTGACGTCAGACTTGGCTCAACATCGTGCTTGGACAGTAGATGTACCTCTAAGGAAAGATGCAAATGAGGTAGAAAAACAGTTGGCTTGTCCAATTAAATTTTCAAGATCCAAGGCACAGTATCATTATATCGGCCAAACACTGGGTGAAGGGAACTGGTAGTCAAGGTATTGAATATATGAGAAAAAAGAACCGATCTTTATCGGTTCTTTAATCTATGCTTTCACACAGTAAATGAAATGCTTTAGACTAAAGTCTATAATTGTCATGGAATGAAATTAGGCTGAGTCCCAATGGATTTAATTCAAGTAAATGGTCAACCACGCTATGGGCGTTTTACAGAATTGCCAAGCGCAATTTCTGTTTCAAAATATATTTATAAAACGCCATATGGCAAAGTGCTCAAAGGGTGGAGAAAAAAACTTAAATATAAGAAATTTAAGTTTTGTAGTATCCAACATCAGCAATACAGTATTGGGATGGCTATCGTCGATATCGCTTGGGCGGGACATGGTTTCATCTATATCTATGACCATAACACCGGACAAGTCGTCGAGTGGAACGCGATTAATGTATTGGCACACAGTACGGTTCTAGATGAACAGCCACTATTTAATCATAGCCATTTTCAACATGGAAAAATCCAACTCGATATCCAACATGCCAATGGTGTTCGTTATATCAAAGTGATCAAACATGGTGAAGAAAAACTGTCCGCGCGAATCTTTTGTGCTGGAACAGATCCTTTGTCGATGTGCAGTCCTACTGGGATTAATGGTTGGACCTATACTCAGAAACTAACTACATTGGCCGTTGAAGGGTATTTCATTAATAAACAAAAAGAAAAAATTGAATTTAACTCACGAACTTTTGCTTCGCTTGATGATACTTGCGGATTTCTAAGACCTGAAACGGCTTGGTTTTGGCTATCTTCAAATTTTTGGGATGCGCAAGGAAATCGTGTGGGTTTGAATCTTGCCTCTGGCGTGAATGAAAGTTTTGGGAATGAAAATTGTTTGTGGATTAATGGACGCCTTTATGCGTTGACGGATGTTCTTTTTGAAATGCAAAATGATCAGATGTGGACCATACGATCTATGGATGACAAATTACAATTGACCATTGAAACAGGCTGGCGCCGTTATGAAAATCTTAATCTTAGAATGGTAGGCAGCCAGTTCAGTCAGTGGCAATCTAAAATTACGGGTTTTATTATTTCAGATGATGGTCAGCATATTGAGCTTAATCAAGAGTATGGACTATTAGAGCAACATTACGCTAAATGGTAATGGCGTCATAACAACAAAAAAGTCCGATTGATCGGACTTTTTTTACATTCTTTTTTATATCGCAGCTTGCCAAAAAGCTTCACCTGCTTGAATTGGATCTTGAGTTTCAGCGAGCGTATCAACCCAAACTTGGTATTGATGAATAATAGGGTGTTGGTTTGGGTGGAAATCAGGTTTAAACCAGTCTAAATATTCTCGTTTTTTTGCCGTTAAAATGCCATCTTTTCCAAGCAACCATTTCAAGCCTTGAGCAAACATTTTTAACCTTTCAATTCGACTAAAACCATCTTGTTTGAGAAGTCCATGTGTTCTTTGCATAGTAAATCCAAACATCATAAGCGTAACTAAAACCAAGGCGGTATAACGTGTAAGGTTTGAAGTCTGCGCTACCTCGATCATAACATCATAAGCAACATCGCGATGTTCCATTTCTTCAATACTATGCCATGCAAATAAACCACGGACAAAAGGATGTGCATGGGCCATCGTACTTTTATGACTGAAAAAGGTCGTTGCCATTAAAGCGGTTAAGTGTTCGCATGAAGCGGTGATCGCAATATTAAAACGATCAGGATACCTTTTTAACGCATGTTTGAAACGTTGATTGACTTGATGAATATATTTTTCAATCGGCATACCTTGCTCAATTAAAATTTTATTCATTTTGTCATGGGCAATACCGTGTTGCGCTTCTTGTTGAATAAAGTCTTTCACACGTTTGGCTAAGACAGGATCTTGAATATGCGGTTGAAATAGTCGGACACACTGTATGAAATATCGTTCTCCATCTGGAAATGTCAAACTCAAAGCATCAAATACACGTGTTTTAAAAGGATCGTTGTTAAACCAAAATCGTGGTACTTCGTTGAGTCGGAAATCAAGGTGCTTACGAATCACTGGATGGTATGTGGTAATTGCATTCATTTTATTTTTATCACTTATGCAGAAAGAACAAGTATGTAAAAAAATCACATTGAGGTCATTATCTCTACAGGACAAAAGAAGAGAGAGAAGGAGATCAAAACTGTAAGTAATGTCGGCTAAATCATCCGAATAAAAATGATCCAGCCGGCAATAGGAATATTATCGAGCTGCTTGCCAGAATGCTTCACCAGCTTGAATTGGATCATTGGTCTCGGCTAATGTTTTTACCCAGACATCATATTGGGCAATCACAGGATGTTGGCTTGGATGGAAGTCTTTATTAAACCAATCTAGGTATGGACCTTTCATTCTCGTTAACATGCCATTTCGACCGATAAACCATGGAAGTCCTTTGACGGTCATTTTGAAACGGTCTAAACGACTAAATCCGTCATACTTCAACATGATATTGGCACGATAAGTTGTAAATCCAAGCATCATGAAAGTTGTAAATGCCAAAGCAAATTGTCGAGTAAGTTCTGGAACATCACCGACTTGTTTCATGACATCAAAAGCCACATCACGATGCTCCATCTCTTCGATAGCATGCCATGCTAAAAGCGCGCGCACATAGGGGTGAGCATCTTCAAGGGTTGCTTTTTGACTATAAAAAGTATCAGCCATTAATGCAGTTAAGTGTTCGGCTGCAGCAGTCATGGCAATATTATATTGAGGTGAACGACGTGTCAGTTCGAATTTAAAAATTTTGTTAAGAACCTTAATAAATTGATCGACAGGCATACCTTGATCTTTCATGACCTGATTCATCTTGTCATGCGCAATTCCATGCTGTGCTTCTTGTCGAATAAAATCTGCGACTCGTTTTTGTAATTCAGGGTCTTTGATTTTATCTCTAAATAATCGAACTGATTCAATGAAGTAGCGCTCTCCATCTGGGAAAGTTAGACTCAATGCATCAAACATACGGGTTTTGAATGGATCTCCACCAAACCAAAAACGAGGAATTTCTGAGAGCTTGAAATTGAGATTCGTGCGTACGACAGGATCAACCTGATATTTTACCAATGCGTTCATCTTATTTTCATTCATCCGCTTTAGATCGTTTAAGTATGTATGGCATTGGTCTGATTGTTTTGACAGTACTTGCCATTTTTTATACATTTTACGACAAATGAAAATGAATAAAGTCAATTTTGCCTAAAGGAATAGTGCATCGTGAAAGATATTCAAATACCCAATGGATATTTCCATTTATGGCAAACATTTATTCAAGTGAAACAGCTCGATAAAGAGATAAAGACTGCATTAAATCAGGATGTTGATACGCTGAATAAGATTTTGGCAGCACCGATTGCCATGCAATCCTCTTATTCTTTTTTCTTAAAACTTAACTCTCTCACGCAGGTTTATTTGAATCGCGCCAATTATATTTTTGAAATGGCTCAATATGTGAAGCCTGAGCATTTTGGTGTGCTTGGATATATGGCGACACGAAGTGAGACGGTGGCGGAAGCACTGAACTATATTTTAAGATTTAGCCGCTTGGTGATTGATGGTGAAGAGATTACACCCATGCAGATTCACCAGAACGGTGAAATACTGATTTTAAGCTGGCCGTTTATTTGTGATGACTATAATTTTATCAATGAGTTGACGAATGCCATGATGGTCTCATTGGCAAAGCAAATATTAGTGCATGATACCTTTCCACTGTATAAAGTGATCATGGCGCACGAAGCGATTGCACCATTGTATGAATATCAAAAGTTCTATGGTTGTCAGGTAGAGTTCAGCCAAGTTGAATATCAGTTTCAAATTCGCACGCAGGGGTTGCAGCTAAAACCACAACAAGCAGATCCTTCACTTATGCAATTGTTGGTTCAACAAGCAGAAGAAGCGATTGCATCTAAACCCGTGCAGTCGAGTCTTGATCGGCAACTCCATTTAATTATTGCTGAGTATTTGCGTATTCGTCACGAAGCGCCAAAGATTGAAGATATTGCGACAGAATTATGTTTGTCGGTGAGGACTTTGCAACGACAATTAAAAGATCGTGGAACATCATTTAAACGCATACTTGAGCAAGAACGGATGTCACAATGTGAGCGCCTATTAAATCAGGGGCAAGAGTTAACGGATATCGCAGTGCAACTCGGTTACTCAGATCAGTCTGCGCTTGCTAGAGCATTTAAAATGTATAATGGAATAACGCTGTTGCAGTATAAAAAACAACTTAAACAACGTCCAATTCATCGTCATAATCTAAGTTAGAACATAAAAATAAAAAAGGTAAGCATCTAGCTTACCTTTAAAGACTCTATTTTTATGCCAGTCTAAATTTGATTCATCTGTATTTTGGGATATCTAAAAGCAATGGAGAGTATAGCAATCACCGCTAAGATCCAACAGTAATAAACGTTTTGGATCATTTCCATTGGCGATAATTTTGCAATTGAACACGCCAATAATAATTGTGCGCCAAACGGAATTAAGCCTTGAACAACACAAGAAAAAATATCCAACAAAGCAGCCGAGCGTTTTGGGTCAACACCATATTCTTTAGCAACTTCACGTGCCATATCGCCAGATAGAATAATGGCAACCGTATTATTTGCCACAAAGAAATTAGACAAGATTACCAGAAGGCAGATTCCGATTTCACCAGCTCTTTGCGTTCCTACTTTGAATAAACGCGTAAGTTGATAAATGCGTTGTATTAGCCACTCTAAGCCACCTTCTTTTCGCATAAGGGCAGAAATACCACCGAGTAACATTGAAAGCAATGCGACTTCAAACATGCCCAAAAAGCCATCGTAAATCGCATTATTTAATTTAAGTAGGTTAAAGTCAGGGGCTTGAATCAGACCGACGAGTCCAGACATAACAATGCCCAGCATAAGTACAGCCAACACATGTAATCGGCTAAAAGCCAAAGCAAATACGGCTAAATAAGGCAAAATCAGCCAAAAATTATAGTCATTGAAAGAAATTTGTTGCGTATCACGACTCATCACAAAATAAATCAAAATCGTGAAAAGCGCTGCTGGTACTGCAATCCATACATTGACTTTAAATTTATCCTTTAGTTCTACACGTTGGCTACGAGTTGCAGCGATAGTGGTATCTGAAATCATAGACAAGTTATCACCAAACATGGCTCCTCCAACCACAGCACCAATCGCAACAACAGGATTTATATCGGTGACTTGCGTGAAGCCAAATGCGATCGGCGCACAAGCAGCGATAGTACCCATTGAGGTTCCCATCGCGGTAGCAATAAACGCTGAAATAACAAAGAGCATTGGCAGGACAAAAGCCGAAGGAATGAGAGATAAACCTAATTGTACTGTTGCATCAACACTACCAATGGCACTACTAATACTGGCAAAAGCACCTGCCAGCATAAAGACCATAAACATTAAAATAAGATTAGGATGGCTTGCCCCACGGAGAAACTCATCTATACCTGTATTTAATTTGCCACGATAAAGTAATACCGCAAGAATAAGGGCGGGGATAGCAGCAATCGGGGCTTTAATTTGGTAGAAGGCAAACTCAGTGCCAATCAGAGTGTGATAAATACCGCTGCCCAAAAAAATGGCTAAAAACACAATAAGCGGTAGAAGGGCAAGCGCTCGCGGAGAAGCTTTGCCTGGGGAAATTGTGGTCATAACATAAGAAATAAAAGAGTAAGCATGTATAGTATAGAACAGCTTTGGCTAATTCAGAAAAGTTAAAATGTAAGTGCTAAGCTATTTGTTTTTAAACACTTTTAATCAATAAACATAAGTTCATATAAATATTCATGATTTAGAAAAAACAGAAAAAATCGAGCTTTTTGATCATTGTTAAAAAAATCAAAACATTGATAAATATGCACTTGGAATACTTAACTGAAAAGAGTGTTTGGTGCTTTTCATCACACTCTGTTCAATGAGTAAAAAATAGCGTTACAATGGGCCGTCTTGTATTTTACAAAACCAACTCCTCAATTCTATACAATTCAAGGAAAGTACATCCCTATGTCACGTTTAGCCACACGATTTGCACAGCTTAAATCTCAACAGCGTAAGGCTCTAGTTTCTTATGTCATGGCAGGTGACCCTCATCCACACGTAACGGTTCCTTTGTTACATCAAATGGTGGAAGCAGGTGTGGATGTAATTGAACTTGGCTTACCATTTTCAGATCCAATGGCCGATGGTCCAGTGATTGCACTTGCGGCTGAGAGAGCATTGGCAGCTGGTACAAATACATTGGATGCATTGGAAATGGTCAAGCAATTCCGCGAAAAGGACACAGATACACCAGTGGTGTTGATGGGTTATTTGAATCCTGTAGAAGTCATTGGATATGAAAAATTTGTATCAACTGCTCATGACTGTGGTGTGGACGGTATTCTTTTGGTGGACTTACCACCTGAAGAAGCACAAGCGCTCGATGTTGTCTTGAAAAAGTTTGATATGGATCAGATCTTCTTGTTGGCGCCAACATCTACAGATCAACGTATTCAACATGTCGCTAATCAAGCGAGTGGTTTTATTTACTACGTGTCTTTGAAGGGTGTAACAGGTGCAGCGACTTTAGATGTGAATGAAGCTGCTCAACGCATCGAAAAAATCAAGTCGATGACGGATGTACCTGTTGGTGTAGGTTTTGGTATTAGTGATGCAGCCTCTGCAAAAGCAATCGGAAGCGCAGCGGATGCGGTCATTGTTGGTAGTGCTTTTGTTAAACCATTTGCACAGACAACTCCTGATCAAGCAGTTGAACAGGCGGTCAATAAAGTCAAGGAGCTTCGAGCAGCGCTCGATGAGTTAGTATGAATCAAGAAGTTAAATCAGGGAAAACTTTAGCACCTGCAACACCTTGGACAGATCGTTCAGTACCAGGTATTCAAATCCCTGATCAACAGCAATCGTTAAAAGCGACGTTTACTGAGCCTACGATTGAATGTCCAGAATGTCATGCTCTGGTGACTCGTACGGCGATGTCTTTCAATGCTTATGTTTGTCCTCAATGTGATGAGCATTTAAAAATGAAAGCACGTGACCGCTTAAATTGGTTCTTTGATCAAACCGCAAAAGAATTAGGTCAAGAGTTTGTTGCAAAAGACCCACTCAAGTTTGTGGATAGCAAAGCTTATCCTGTGCGTATGAAAGAAGCACAAGAGAAAACTGGCGAAACTGAAGCACTCGTAGTGATGGAAGGACAAATCAAAGGTTTATCATTAATCGCTTGTGCATTTGAATTTGATTTCATGGGCGGTTCAATGGGTACGGTAGTTGGTGATCGATTTGTACAAGCAGCAGAGCGTGCGATTGAAACCAAACAGCCAATGATTTGTTTTGCTGCCTCTGGTGGTGCTCGTATGCAAGAAGGAATGCTTTCTTTAATGCAAATGGCACGTACATCAGCTGCGATTCAAAAAATGAAAGATGCTCGTATTCCGTACATTGTTGTATTAACTCATCCAGTATATGGTGGTGTGACCGCATCTTTAGCCATGTTGGGTGATGTGCATATTGCTGAGCCTAAAGCAATGATTGGTTTTGCTGGTAAACGTGTCATTGAACAGACTGTACGCGAAAAGTTAGAAGAGCCGTTTCAACGTGCTGAATTCTTGCTTGATCATGGTGTAGTCGATCAAATTGTTCATCGTCATGCATTACGTGATACAGTTTATCGTATCGTAGCGAAATTGATGAATTTGCCTTGAACCTCACTGCTCCACTCAGTACAGATAGTTTACAAACATGGCTCGATTATTGGAGCCATGTTCACGTTACAGGAATTGATTTAGGGCTTGAACGCGTCATTCCTGTGGCTGAAAAATTGGGCGTTACACACCCGCAAGCGAAAGTCATTACTGTCGCTGGTACGAATGGTAAGGGTTCAACAACCACAACCTTAGCTTCTATTCTGAATGCTCAAGGATATCAAGTCGGTCTCTATCAATCTCCGCATATCTATCGTTTCAATGAGCGTGTAAAACTCGCAGGTCAGGAAGTTTCAGATGAGCTTCTGATCGAAGCATTCGTTCAAGTTGATCAAGCACGACGTGAATGTGATTTAAGTTTATCTTTCTTTGAAGCAACAACCCTTGCAGCTTTTGTCATCTTTAAACAACAGAAATGTGATGTTTGGGTATTGGAAGTTGGACTAGGGGGACGTTTGGATGTTGTGAATGTCGTTAATCCAAATGTTGCGGTCATTACCAATATTGGATTGGATCACACAGATTGGCTGGGTGACACCATTGAAAAAATTGCTTTTGAGAAAGCGGGTATTATTCGTCCAGATATTCCAGTCATTTTTGGTGGGCAACAAATACTTCCAACATCAATACAGGATAAAGTCATTGCATGTAATGCGACGCTGTCATGTCTAAATCAGGATTATTTTTATCAAGCAAATGATGATGGTAAAACTTGGACATTTTCAAGTTCAGCACTGACCTTAAAATTACCATGTGGTCAGTTGGCCCTAGATAATATTTCTACTGCCGTGGCTGCATTATTGGTCAGTGGATTGAAAGTTTCTCAAACTGCACTAGAGCAGGGTATTATTCAAGCACATTTACAAGGTCGATTTGAAATAAGGGAAATCTCAGGAAAAACAGTGATTTTCGATGCGGGACATAATCCGCATGGTGTAGAATTTTTGTTAAAGCAATTGCGAAATTATTTAGAATACAATAAACAGTACACAGAAGTTATCGCTGTGTTTTCGATGTTAGCGGATAAAGATATAGATTCAGTCGTTAATTTATTGAAAAACACGGTATTAATGTGGAAAATTGCGCCGATGGATGTGCCTCGTGCAGCACCATTAAAACAATTAGAGTCAGCGCTTCAAGGTGAGACAGTACAACAGTATTCAAATGTACAGGTCGCATTTAAATCAGCACTTGAAGAAACAAAAAATAATCAGCTGATTTTGGTGTGTGGTTCGTTTCATACCTTAGAAGCGGTCTGGGAGTATTTAGAGAATGTCAATGAATAACAAACAACGCTGGATGGGTGGTGTTGTTTTATTGGGTGGTGGTGTTTTATTGGCAGCATTACTTCTAAAAGGTAAAGAAGAGATTCACCAAAATAATGTTGAACAACCGGTTGAAGCTGTTCAACAAAAAAATAATGAACCTGAAGCAGTACAACTTCAACCTCTCACAGTTGATGTGGAAACTGAAAAGCGTTTACTTGAAGAGCAACGACGTGCTCGTGAGAAAGCTGTGGCAGAGCAAGAGGCTCGTGCTGCTGAATATTTAAGAATGCAACAAGAGGCCGAAGCTGAAGCCGCACGTCGCGCTGCTGAAGAATATGCTGCAATGAATGCTCGTCGAAACGCTGCTCAGCAAAGTTCAGACAATATTCCTCCTGAACTGGTTGAGGATGAAGCTGAAAAGCAAAAGCGTTTGGCTGAAGAAAAACGCATAGCTGAACAGAAGCGTTTAGCTGAGCAAAAAGAACAACAGGCGAAATCCTCAGAAGAACAAAAGCGTAAAGCCGAAGCAGAAAAACGTGCAGCTGAAAAGAAAGCAGCAGAGCAAAAAGCTGCTGAGGAAAAACGTAAAGCAGAAGAAGCGAAGAAGAAAGCTGAAGCTGATAAAAAAGCTGCAGAAGAGAAAAAACGCAAAGCTGCTGAAGAAGCGAAGAAAAAAGCTGAGGCAGAAAAAGCTCGTGATCTGCTGGAAAATGGAGATCGTCAATGGATGGTTCAAGTGGCATTGGCTGCGAATGAGGCGAATGCAGATGCGCTTGCGGCTAAGCTTCGTGCCAAAGGATATAAGGTAACGAAGAGTCCAACGTCGAAAGGTATTCGAATTATGGTTGGTCCATCTAAAGATCGTGATTCGGCAGATGCGTTACGTAAGAAAATTAACAGTGATGCAAGTTTAAATATGAAATCAGCATGGGTGATTGATTGGGTACCACTGGATAAGCGTCAATAGTTTCTTGCTTTGTTTTAGAAAAAAGGATTCAAACTATAATTTGAATACTTTTTTAAATCAATATGTTAAAGAATATAAGCCATAATCAAAAAAAAGCCTATCTGAGGATAGGCTGAACGCTGAAACTTGATGGCTCGTCAAAATTAATCACGATCAGGTTGAGGTGTTAAACGTAAATAAGGTGTCACTGCCCTGTACCCTTTAGGGAAGCGTTGTTGAATTTCATTTTCGTCTTTAATAGAGGGAACAATCACAACATCTTCACCATGTTGCCAGTTTGCAGGGGTTGCCACTTTATAGCTATCTGTTAACTGTAATGAATCTATAACACGTAAAATTTCATGGAAATTGCGACCAGTTGACGCTGGATAAGTAATAATCAAGCGTACTTTTTTATTTGGATCAATGATCACAAGAGATCGGACGGTTAGGGTCTCGCTGGCATTGGGATGGATGAAATCATATAAAGTCGAAACTTTACGATCCTGATCAGCAATGATTGGGAAATTTACCGTGGTAGACTGAGTTTCATTGATATCTTTAATCCAACCATGATGTGATTCAACATCATCTACAGAGAGAGCAATCGCTTTAACATTACGTTTTTCAAACTCGTCTTTTAGTTTTGCTGTAAAACCTAATTCCGTCGTACATACGGGAGTGTAGTCGGCAGGGTGTGAAAATAAAACGCCCCAATGCTCTCCTAAAAAATCATAAAAATTAATTACTCCTTCACTTGATTGCTGTTCAAAGTCTGGAGCAGTGTCACCTAAACGTAATGCCATATAAACCTCTATTTTTATCAAAACCTTAATGTGCTGAAATTAATATGGCGGAAACTCTTTATAATTAAAAATAGTGTTTTTTTATTTAGTTATGAAAAAAACAGATTTATTTGAATGTCTGAAGGCAAATAAACGTTCATAAATTTGAATTTGAACGATATATATTTTTGATCAAATTTGCTACATTAACTCGCCGTTGCTCATGCGTCATGGAAAATAATCCAGAAATTTTTTATTGCATTTGTTTAAAACCCTTGTACTTCAAATTTCTAGCACCATAATAACGTTTGAGAAAAATCATTTTGATAAGTAAGTTTTAGAGAGTCTATATGTTGGCAAGTCTGATCGGAGGAATCTTCGGTACTAAAAACGAGCGCGAATTGAAGCGTATGCGTAAAATTGTCGAGAAGATCAATGCGCTCGAGCCGACGATATCTGTGTTAAGTGATGCAGACTTATCTGCAAAAACAGAAGAATTCAAACAACGTTATAAAAACGGCGAAAGTCTTGATCGCTTGTTACCAGAAGCTTTCGCAGTATGTCGTGAAGCTGGTAAGCGTATTATGGGTATGCGTCATTATGACGTACAGTTGATTGGTGGTATTACCCTACATGAAGGTAAAATTGCAGAAATGCGTACAGGTGAAGGTAAAACCCTAATGGGTACTTTGGCTGTATATTTAAATGCAATTAGTGAACAAGGTGTTCACGTTATTACTGTCAATGATTATCTGGCGCAACGTGATGCTGAGTTAAACCGTCCACTTTATGAATTTTTGGGATTATCTGTTGGGGTGATCTACTCCATGCAGAATCCTGTCGAAAAAGCAGAAGCTTATCGAGCAGACATTACCTACGGTACAAACAACGAATTTGGTTTCGACTATCTTCGTGACAATATGGTGTTCTCGTTAGCCGAGAAAAAACAACGTGGTCTTGCCTATGCGATTATCGATGAGGTTGACTCAATCTTAATTGACGAAGCACGTACTCCACTTATTATTTCGGGTCAAAGCGAAGATTCCTCACAACTTTACGCGGCAATGAATGCGATTCCGCCAAAGTTACATGCTCAAAAAGAAGAAAAAGTTGCAGATGGTGGGCACTTCTGGATCGATGAAAAGCAACGTTCAGTCGAAATCACAGAAGCTGGTTTTGAAGCCATTGAAAGTGAACTTATTGCGATGGGATTATTGGCAGAAGGTGAGAGTCTATATTCTGCAGCCAACTTAAATCTTGTTCATCATGTGACAGCTTCTATTCGCGCACATTACTTGTATCAACGTAACGTGCATTATATTGTCCATGACGGTGAAGTGATTATTGTCGACGAAAATACAGGTCGTACGATGCCTGGTCGTCGTTGGTCTGAAGGTTTACATCAAGCGGTAGAAGCGAAAGAAGGTTTAGAGATTCAACCTGAAAACCAAACGCTTGCAACGACCACATTCCAAAACTATTTCCGTTTATACCGTAAACTTTCAGGTATGACAGGTACAGCAGATACTGAAGCTGCTGAAATGAAAGAAATTTATGGCTTAGATGTGGTGTTGATTCCAACCCATCGTCCAATGATTCGTAAAGATCTGAATGACTTAATTTATTTGAATCGTAATGGTAAATACAATGCGATTATTGAAGAAATTAAGAAAATTCATGAAGCTGGTGTTGCACCGATTTTGATTGGTACGGCAACAATTGAAGCTTCTGAAATCTTATCGGATAAACTGAAAGAAGCGGGTATCGCACACGAAGTACTGAATGCCAAACAGCATGAGCGTGAAGCGGATATTATTGCACAAGCCGGCTCTCCACGTGCCGTGACTATTGCGACCAACATGGCAGGGCGTGGTACGGATATCTTGCTCGGTGGTAACTGGAAAGCGAAACTGGCGAAAATTGAAAATCCAACTCCTGAAGATGAAGCACGTTTAAAAGCAGAATGGGAACAAAATAACCAACTGGTGCTGAATTCTGGTGGTTTACATATTATTGGTTCTGAACGTCATGAATCTCGTCGTATTGATAACCAGTTACGTGGTCGTTCAGGTCGTCAAGGTGATCCAGGTGTTTCGCGTTTCTTCTTATCGTTAGAAGATGATTTGATGCGTATCTTTGCGGGTGATCGTGTCGTCGCAATGATGCGTGCAATGGGTCTGCAAGAAAATGAAGCCATTGAACATAAAATGGTATCTCGTTCGATTGAAAATGCGCAACGTAAAGTTGAAGCGCGTAACTTCGATATTCGTAAGAACCTGTTGAAGTATGATGATGTAAATAACGAACAACGTAAAATTATTTACTCACAGCGTGATGAAATTCTGGCAGAAAGTACTTTGCAAGAATATATCGAGTCAATGCATGAAGAAGTGATGAAAGGGGTGATTGAAACGTATATCCCACCTGAATCTATTCATGATCAGTGGGATGTACCAGGTCTTGAATCTGCATTACGCTCAGACTTTAATATTGATCTTCCTGTACAGCAATGGTTGGACCAAGATCGTCGATTAGATGAAGAAGCATTAGCACGTCGTATCACTGATGAGGTTTTACAACGTTATCGTGCACGTCGTGAACAAATGGGTGCTGAATCTGCAGCAGTGTTAGAACGAAACTTTATGTTAAGTTCTTTAGATCGCCACTGGAAAGATCATTTAGCAGCGATGGATTATTTACGTCAAGGTATTCATTTACGCGGTTATGCGCAAAAGAATCCTGAGCAGGAATATAAGAAAGAAGCATTCAATCTGTTTGTAAATATGTTAGCTGTCATTAAGTCTGATGTTGTGACAGATCTTTCATTAGTACGTTTACCAACGCCTGAAGAGCTGGCAGAAATGGAAGCACAGCAGCAAGCTCAAGCTGAAGCGATGCAACTTTCACTTTCTCATGCTGAAGTTGATGGTTTAACAGGTGAGCAAACAGTTAATACTCAAGAATTGGATCAGAATGAAGTTGAGATTACGCCACCTCAAAGCCGTAATGCACCTTGTCCATGTGGTTCTGGTTTAAAATACAAGCAGTGTCACGGTAAAATCTAAATTTCATGAAGCAGAACTTAGGTTCTGCTTTTTTTATTTTATTATAGTGCTTGGTCAGTTCATGTGAATAAGCATTGCCAATTTGCTCAGTTAATGCTATTTAATTTTGCATGATTGAATATATGGAAGCGACAATGAAAAAAATACTAAAACCGGCTTTATTTGCAGTTTTTGCTTTACCAGCTTTTGCATTTGCCAATACTGATACAAAAACTGTACCTCTAGCGAAAGTTCAAGCAGCTGCGGGTGTTATTCAAGCACAAACTGAAGTTAAAAATGACTCCACAACGGTGATAAGTCCACGCACTGGTATCCGTTATACACTTGGTAATACGGCTGGTCGACCAATTATTCTTCAAACAGCTGCAATAGCACCAGCAACACCAGCTACAGCAAATCGTATTGTTGCATCAAATCCAGCTCTTTCAAGTTCAAGTCAAGAAAAAGCAAAACAAGCTTTATTAGAACAAACTGTATCTAACTAATTTTAGAATTTCGTACTAAAGCCAGTCTTTGACTGGCTTTATTGTTTTTAGGGATCGAGATTTATTTCAAATCATTCATTTCAATCAACCCTAATGCCTTATTCACTCGATTTTTTTTCTAATTTCTAATAAGCTTAGTCATCATTTTTTTTAATTCGGACAATCAAAAATGGCGGTGGGTGACGTATCAATGCCACAAATGCATGTGGTAAAGGGTGTAAGAATTGGCTCAGCAGAAGCGTATGTACGTTACCCAAATCGACGTGACTTGGTTGTATTTGAATTCGCACAAGGCACTCAAGTTGCAGGTGTATTTACCCAAAATGCTTTTTGCGCAGCGCCAGTACATATTTCAAAACTGCATTTGTCTCAAACAAATCCACGTTACCTTGTAATTAATACAGGCAATGCGAATGCAGGTACTGGTCCTAAAGGTATGAAAAATGCAAAGGACACTTGTGCTGAATTTGCCAAAATTGCTGGTGTAAATGAGAACGAGGTTTTGCCATTCTCAACAGGCGTAATTGGTGAAAAATTACCCATGGAGCGTTTGATTGCTGGGTTAAAACCAGCATTTGAGAGTCTTGAAGATGATGTATGGCCTCAGGCAGCTTCAGGTATTATGACGACGGATACTTTGCCTAAGGGCGCTTCTGAACAATTTGAAATTGACGGGGTTGTGTATGCAATGACGGGTATTTCAAAAGGTGCAGGAATGATCCGTCCTAATATGGCAACAATGTTGTCTTTCGTAGCGACAGATGCGCCTATTGCTCGTGAATTGGTTCAAAAACTTTTAAAAACCACGGTCGAACAATCATTTAATCGCATCACGATTGATGGTGATACATCTACTAATGACTCTTGTATTTTTGCAGCAACTGGTCAAGCAGGTGGTGCTGAAATTACATCTGAAGAAGATGCTCGTTACTCTGTTGTTTTAGATGTACTTGCACGTGTCATGAAGCGCTTGGCTCAGTTGATCGTTCGAGATGGTGAAGGTGCTACCAAATTTATAACTGTTTCAGTTGAAGGTGGTGCAAATACGCAAGAGTGTTGTGACATCGCTTACAGCATTGCACATTCACCTTTGGTAAAAACAGCGTTCTTTGCTTCTGACCCTAACTGGGGACGTATCTTGGCTGCAATTGGTTATGCTGGTGTCCCAGATTTAAATGTCGACAAAATCCAAGTATGGTTAGATGATGTCCAGATCTGTAAAGATGGTGGTGCAGCGGCAGATTACACAGAAGAGGCTGGTGCTAAAGTAATGAATCAATCAGAAATTACAATTCGCGTTGATTTGGGCCGTGGTTCTGCCAAAGATACGGTTTACACCTGTGATTTGTCATATGATTATGTCAAGATCAACGCAGATTATCGTTCTTAAATAAATTAAGCCTCCCTGTTGAGGCTTTTTATTTATCAAATTTTAATGATTGGTCAAATCCAATCGGTGTGTAATTGCTTATATTGATAAGCGCTATGGATAGAGATACAAATAATGAATGATGCAACCAATTTAATTGCAAATGATGCGAAAGCAATTGTTCAAGCTCATTTAGACCTGATTGGTGAATCTAACAATCAAGATTTAACACCAGAGTTAAAGCAGCAAAAAATTGCTGAGATCCAAGCTGAATTGGAAAAGCGTAATGCGGTATTGGTTGCTCATTATTATTGTGATCCAGTCGTACAGGAGCTTGCGGAGCTGACTGGTGGTTGTGTTTCAGATTCACTTGAAATGGCACGTTTTGGACGTGATCATGATGCGACAACACTCGTTGTGGCTGGTGTGAAGTTTATGGGTGAAACTTCTAAAATTTTATCACCTAACAAAACCATTTTAATGCCTACTTTAGAGGCAACTTGTTCACTCGATCTAGGTTGTCCTGTAGATGAGTTTACCAAGTTCTGTGATGCTCATCCTGATCATACTGTTGTGGTTTATGCAAATACCTCAGCTGCGGTAAAAGCACGTGCAGATTGGGTGGTGACATCCAGTTGTGCTGTCGAAATTGTTGAGCATTTAGATAGTTTAGGTGAAAAAATTATTTGGGCACCTGATCAGCATTTAGGACGTTACATTCAAAAGAAAACTGGAGCGGATATGTTGCTCTGGGATGGTTCTTGTATCGTACATGAAGAATTTAGAGCACGCGGTATTGCTCAAATGAAAGCCATCTATCCTGATGCTGCAGTTTTAGTCCATCCTGAATCACCAGAATCGGTGATTGATGTCGCTGATGCAGTAGGAAGTACCTCACAATTGATTAAGGCTGCAAAAGAACTACCGCATGAAACAATGATTGTTGCGACAGATCGCGGTATTTTTTATAAGATGCAGCAAATGGTGCCGAATAAGACTTTGATTGAGGCTCCTACGGCAGGTGAGGGAGCGACTTGTCGTTCTTGTGCACACTGTCCATGGATGGCAATGAATGAATTGGATGGCATTTTGCATGTTTTACGACATGGTGATCAGAAAGTGCATGTTGATCTCGCTTTAGCAGAGCGCGCTAAATTACCATTAGATCGAATGTTAAACTTTAGTGCGTCATTAAAGCGTTAATATTAGTCAAAATGCTTGATAAATATACATTTGAAGTGTTTTTTTGATTTTTTTTGAAGATAGGTGTTGACGTTGTCCAGCGTCACGCCTAGAATGCACACCGTACCGAACGATACATCAAACGATAAGTTGAACGGTACAAAAGCTGAGATGAATCGGAGTATAGCACAGCCTGGTAGTGCACCTGGTTTGGGACCAGGGGGTCGTAGGTTCGAATCCTACTGCTCCGACCAATTCTTCAAGGCAAAGGTTTTCCAATGATCTCGCAATCATGGGTAATGCGCCTGTAGCTCAGTTGGATAGAGCATCCGCCTTCTAAGCGGATGGTCACAGGTTCGAATCCTGTCAGGCGCGCCATTGGTCGCTTGATTTTATAGAACCAAATTTTGTGATGGTGGATGTAGCTCAGTTGGTAGAGCCCCGGATTGTGATTCCGGTTGTCGCGGGTTCGAATCCCGTCATTCACCCCAACACAAACCGATGTAATCGGAGTATAGCACAGCCTGGTAGTGCACCTGGTTTGGGACCAGGGGGTCGTAGGTTCGAATCCTACTGCTCCGACCATTTATTTCATTATAAATGGTCAGATAAAAGATACCGCGTTAAGCGGTTTTTTTATGTCTGATTTTTGCTGTTAAAAAAGATCCTATCAGGATCTTTTTTTGTTGAATGTTTAAGGCACGATAATAACAGCAACGCGTCTATTTTCTGCATGGGCAGCGTCAGTATTTGCAGTATTAATAGGTTGGGTTGAACCACGACCAATGGTTTGGATATGAGCAGGATTAAAACCCTCTTCGATAAAAATAGTGCTTACGCTTCGGGCACGGCTTTCAGAAAGTTTAAAATTATAATCTGGATTGCCAATAAGATCGGTATGACCGACGATACGGACTTTCTTTAAATTGTATTTTTGTAGTTGTGCTGCGAGATGTTGAATCTGTTCACGATTTTTTTGAGAGATTTCAGCCTGATCGAAATCGAAAAGAAGTCGTTCGGGGAGTCCTAAACTCCAACCTTCCTCTGTGAGAACGAAACCTTGTTGTTTTAACATTTTTACTTGTTTATAGCTTAAAGATCCCATACCCAAGCATGCACTTAATCCTATACAAAGAATGCTCATGATAAAAAGTTTGAAACTACGGTTGAGCATAGGTATTAATCCTCAGTAAAAATTCTATTGTTGAAATATGTGCCAATGATGTTTTAGATTCTTCGCTTTGTACATCGCTTGGTCTGCTTGAGAAATTAAGTCCTCTGGGTTATGAGCTTCTTTAGCCAAAGCAATACCAAGACTAAAACTAAAATGAATTGATTGTCCGTTATATTTTAATGGCTCATCAGAACATTTTATAAGATTTTCGGCGATTGAAATTAAGTGATCAACCTGACTGACAGGACTTAAGATAATTGCAAATTCATCACCACTTAATCTTGCGACAAAATCATTTTGACGAGTGTTTTGTTTTAATCGGTTTGCCATCTCTTTCAACACTTCATCCCCCACTAAATGACCATATTGATCGTTAATAGACTTAAATTTATTGTTATCTATAAAAATCAAAACAGTATTTTCACGTTTATCAGGCTGATCGAAAAGGTTACATAAAACTTTATAAAAGTAATGTCGGTTTGGTAAATGTGTTAATTCATCATGTTGTACTTGATAATTAAGCTGCGTATTTTCAGACTGTAATTGGTTGTGCCAAGATTGAATTTCTTCTAACAGTTGATTAAATACTGAGTTTAGATGATGAAATTCTTGAATATCATTTTTTGGAAAGCGGAGATTGTATGCTTTTTGTTGACTCACTAATTGTGCTGTATGAATAATTGGTGATATAGAATTCATAATATGACGATAGGTTGCATTAACCGACCACCATAAGGCGAAAATCATAAAAAGCATACCTAAGATCAAGGCTAAGCAAATCTTGATGATGAATAAAATGATATCTTGAGAACTGCCGAATAGATGAAGCTCACCGACTAATTGCCCATTGTGAGTAATGTCAATTTGAATCGGCTTAGAAAAAAATAATCCATCAAACCAAGTTTGAAGTTCTGAATGACGATCTATCAGTTTGCTGCTTTCAGTGATTTTAACTTTATTGCTATCCAATACTTGGATAAGGCGAATTGAATGTTGTTGTGTGTACTCGTGTAAAATATTGTCTAAAGTGTATTTATCTTGGAAAACAAGAGCAGGTTGAATGCGTTCCGCAATTGTGCGACTCACTAAGGTTAAGTTTTGATTGGCGTATGATTTCACCGTAAAGATTGAAATCGATGCAAAAATTAAAGTGCAGATCAAAAAAGTGATCGCAAAAATTAAAAATTGTGATCTTCTAAATAGTGATTGGAGTGAAGTTAATCCAAAAAATTTATCAATCATCTGAATTACTCCATATTCTGTGCAAGAAGTAATACACGAGGATCAACGTGGATTTTGGTTTTTGCAAGACTGTCTAAATTGACTTTAAATTTTGTAATACCTGCTTTATTGCTATAGAGACAGAAAACACTTCCAACCTCGCAATCTTCATTATTTGTTGAAAATGAGAGAATTGACTTATTTAGTGATTCTCGAATGAGCTTTTGTTCGACTGTTGGAGAAGATTTAGAGAAAAATATAACATCACAATTGGTCTTGTTTAATTCATAATCATGAATATTTTGTGCTTTGATATTTGAATTTTGCTTTTGAATGGTTTGATTAAACTCTGCTAATGCTAAAGTGTTATCAATTAGACATAAATTTGGTTGTGGAGATGAAATTTTGGCATAGCTCAAAATAGATAGAGTCATTTGATAAATGTTCTGGTTGGAATTGGCATGGCTAAAGCTGCACATCAAAAGCAGTAGGGAGATCAATACGGCTTTTTTGATTTTAAATATAGCCATTTAGTAACATAGTTCTAGTCAGTTAAATAATAGTGACTATTCTAATCTAATTTTAATAAAGTTAAAGTGTTCGATTTTTTATCAATATCATACTGAATGATGTGAATTTGATTATTAAATACCCACTCAATACACATAATTTAAAAAAATTCTAAAATATTTAAAAAAGAGGTTGCATTGGGAGAGGAATGCTGTAGAATGCACATCCATCGGCGGTGATGTTGATTAAAACTTGTTGAAAAACAAGGATTTAGCTGAATAGGTTGGATCTAAGTTTTGAGAATGAGTTAGAAAATA